>JAFOZC010000087.1 GCA_017391305.1 Oscillospiraceae bacterium
GGGAGAGGTACCTCCTGAAGGGAGGGGGAGAGGGATGTGCAGACGGTTCGTGCAGGAATGCAGTTTCGTATAAGGAACAAGTAATGCAACAAGTAATGCGGATGTTTGGGAGCTTGGTGAAAAAACAAAAAACCTTTCGATCCGAAAATCGAAAGGTTTTTGTTGGAGCTGCTATCCAGATTCGAACTGGAGACCTCATCCTTACCAAGGATGCGCTCTACCTGCTGAGCTATAGCAGCGTGTTCCGTGTCCCTGACAGCTCTGACATTATAGCAAGAAAAACGCATTTTGTCAATACCTTTTTTAAAAAATTTTTAAAAATTATTTTGCTTTTTCTCGCAGGGGGGAAGGCTTTGTCGATTTGTTGCAGGATAGGGTCTATTACAAGTCTTCGGTGCAGAGAAAATCTTGCTGTTCGACAAGGGATTTTCACATAATGGGGGACGGGCGGTTTATAATAATGTCTGCTGAATCAGTCGTTCTTACGACATTTTCCCCACAGCAATGCTGTGAGGACCTATCAAAAGGGCTTGCAGACAGGATACGCTGTGTTTTTCCACCGAGGATCTTTATACCGGGTGGAACCTTGGCCTTGCACAACGGAAAAGAGTCTTGAAAGTCTTGGATTTCAAGGAGCTTTGCGTTGTTCCGTACACATGATCATAGATGCAGGCCGAAGGGCATTCTTTATAAAAGTGATGAGAAGAAGAAATATCTATTGCTTTTTGCGCTGAATTAGTGTAAAATTGGTTTATTGGACAATGGTCCGTATGATACGCACCATAGGAAGGAGGGGGACTGTGCATAAGGATGTATTTCGATTTACCTACGCAATGAACTATGTGGTTCAGGTGACGGTGTGTATGCTCACTCCTGCGGCGATATGGATCGGCCTTGGTTGGCTTTGCTGTAATCGATGGGGCGTAGGGGATTGGATCATGATCCCTGCCATTATTCTGGGCGTGGTCACGGGCTTTATCAGCATGGTTCGCTTCCTCTTGACATCTGCCCGTGCCATTGATCCCACAGAGCCTGATCCCACAGAAAGGAAGGAGGAACACAGTGAGAAATAGAAAAGATGCCTTTCGGGGACAGATACCTGTCTTCCTGGCGGAGCTTTTGCTCTGTGCCGCTATGCTTGGGATCTTTGCCCTCATCGGCAGAGTCTCCAAACCGACCTTTCTTGGAGCGGTGATCGGCTGCGGCGTTGCGATGCTGAACCATTTGGCACTGATCCTGTCTGTTTTGCATGCGGAGGTATGCGAAAGTCCCTCAAAGGGGCAGTTGAAGGCCCAGGGCTATATGCTCCTGCGCATGCTGCTTATGGTGGTGCTTCTCGTCTTTGCTATGAAATATCTGAAGACAAACCCTATTGCCACCCTGCTTCCCCTGCTCCTGATGCGCGGGGCTCTGTTCTTGGGGGGCGTATTTATCAAAAAGATTGCTGTCTCTACGGAAAAGGAGGGAATTTAATCACATGAATATCAATACCTCCGGCCCGAAGATCCTTTGGGAATTTGAACTCTTCGGTCTGACCGTTACCATTACGGAAACGATAATCTCCGGTGGGATCGTCTTCCTGCTCCTTGCTGTAGCAAGCTACTTCCTGGGCAAGGATCTGAAGAAGCGCCCCGGGGGAAGACAAGTGCTGGTGGAAAAGGTAGTTTCCATGCTCTACAATATGGTAGGGGACACTATGGGCAAACATAATTTGAAATTTGCCCCCTATATCGGCACCTTGTTCTGCTCCTCGCTGATTGGATCGCTGATCGGTATGACGGGCTTCCTCCGTTCTACCACAGCGGATCTCAGTACCACCCTGACATGGGCACTGGTGACCTCTGCTTTGGTGTGGTATCACAACATCAAGAACAACGGCTTCTTAGGTTGGCTCAAGGGATTTACAGAGCCTATTGTCGTTATGACACCTATGAATATTGTCAGCGAGGTTGCCCAGCCTATCGCTCTGGCCTTCCGTCACTTCGGCAATGTGGCAGGTGGCGGTGTACTGATGAGCATGGTATACAGCGCACTGGCCGGAGCAAGTGCCTTGCTGCTGAAATGGATCCCCAATGCCCTGCTGAACTCTATTCCCTTCCTGCAGTTAGGCATTCCGGCGGTACTTTCCCTGTATTTTGACCTGTTTTCCGGCTTTATTCAAGCCTTGGTATTTTGTATGCTGACTATGGTTTATGTTGGTGAGGCTTGCCCTCCCCCGGCAGAACAGGAAAACAAAGATGTAAGTAAAAAATAATTTATTTTAGGAGGAACACACAATGGAAATCGCAAGAGGTTTAGTCGCACTGGCAGCCGGTCTCTGCATGGGCATCGGCGCAATCGGCCCTGCAATCGGTGAGGGCAACGCAGTTGGTAAGGCTCTGGAGGGCATGGCACGTCAGCCCGAGGCCGCAGGTACTCTCCGTACCAACATGATCCTTGGTTGTGCAATTACCGAGACCACCGGTATTTACTCTCTGGTCATTGCACTGCTTCTGCTCTTCGCATTCTGATTCAGGCAGTCTATTCGATCGCACCTGATAAGAAAGGAGAGATGAGGCTTGGTTTTCTTAACCGCAGCCGAGACAAAGGCTTTTATCAGCATTGACGTATGGACCTGCTTGTTTATGCTGGGCAACCTGCTGGTGCTGTATTGGCTTATGAAGAAGTTCCTTTTCAAGCCTGTGAGGGCGATGATTGAGGAACGTCAGAAGGAAATTGACGATCTCTATGCAGATGCCAACCAATCCAAGGAAGCTGCCGCAGAGCTGAAGGAGCAGTACGAGACCCGTCTGGCAGAGGCCAACGAGGAGAAGGAAGAGATCCTGCGTAATGCCTACCGTAAGGCACAGCTTCGGGAGGAGGAGATCCTTCGGGAAGCGCAGGACAAGGCGGCCCAGACCATGAGACGGGCAGACGAGCAGATCGAGCTGGAGAAAAAGCGTGCAATGAACGAGATCAAGGACGATGTTTCCGGTATGGCTATCGAGATCGCCTCGGCGGTTCTGGCCAGAGACATCAAGCAGAAAGAGCATCGAAATCTGATCGACTCCTTCATTGAGAATTTGGGGGAGAGCCATGATTGATGCTGTAGGTTACGCACAGGCGCTGTATGACCTTGCCGCGGAGCGGGGCGCAGAGGATCGGGTGCGCAAGGAACTGCAGATCATCTGTCAGGCAGTGCAGGCACAGCCGGAATATATGAATCTCATGGACAGTCCCGCCGTGGGCAGACAGGAAAAATGTGAGCTTTTGCTCCAAGTCATTGCAGGGGTGGAGGAAATGCTTCGGAATTTCCTGTGTATCCTCTGTGAAAAGCGGAGCTTCCATTGCCTGCCTGCATGTACCGCTGCTTATGAAAAAATTTACGATACCGCACACGGCATTCTCCGTGCCACTGCCTTTACTGCCACACCTATGGTCAAGAGACAGCACCAGGCTCTGAGCAAGAAGCTGTCCCAAATGACCGGCAAGACCGTGGAATTGGAAAATGTGGTAGATCCCACCTTGATCGGTGGCATCCGCTTGCGTTATGAGGGCGTGCAGTTGGATGACAGCATCCAAAGCCGTCTGGAAATCCTGCGCCACAGCTTGGCGCAAACCATTGTATAGAAAAGTTGGTGAAACCGTGAATCTGAAAATTGACGACATCAGCAGAATTATCAAAGACCAGATCAAGACCTACGCCTCCAAAACAGAGCAGGACGAGATCGGCTATGTCATCCAGGTAGGTGACGGCATTGCCAAGGTCCACGGTCTGGATAAGTGCAAATCCAATGAGCTGCTCAGCTTTGACAACGGCTCCTACGGCATGGCACTGAATTTGGAGGAGACCTACGTCAGTGTAGTCATGCTGGGTACGGATGTGGGCATCAGCGAGGGCTCCTTGGTCAAGCGTACCGGCGCAGTCGTGTCCGTGCCGGTAGGAGAGGCTATGATCGGCAGAGTTGTGGATGCCTTGGGCAGACCCATTGACGGCAAGGGCCCCATTCCCACCAAGGAAATCAGACCCATCGAACGGAATGCTCCCGGCATCATCGAGAGAAAATCTGTTTCCGTTCCCTTGCAGACCGGCATTAAGGCGATCGACTCTATGATCCCTGTCGGCAGAGGCCAGCGTGAGCTGATCATCGGTGACCGCCAGACCGGCAAGACCGTCATTGCTACCGATACCATCATTAACCAGAAGGGCAAGGGAGTCATTTGCATCTATGTAGCCATCGGTCAGAAGCGCTCTACCGTTGCCCAGTTAGTAGAAACCCTGACCCGAAGCGGAGCGATGGACTATACCATCGTGGTTTCCGCCACGGCTTCGGAGTTAGCTCCCTTGCAGTATATCGCCCCCTACAGCGGTTGTACTATGGGTGAGTATTTTATGGATCAGGGCAAGGATGCTCTGATCATCTATGACGATCTGTCCAAGCATGCAGTGGCCTACCGTGCTCTGTCCCTGCTTATTCGCCGTCCGCCCGGAAGAGAGGCTTACCCCGGAGATGTTTTCTATCTCCATTCCCGTCTTCTGGAGCGTGCGGCTCGCCTTGCTCCGGAATACGGCGGCGGCTCTCTGACAGCCCTTCCCATTATCGAGACTCAGGCAGGCGACGTTTCTGCCTATATTCCCACCAATGTCATTTCTATCACAGACGGGCAGATCTATCTGGAATCCGAGCTTTTCCATGCCGGTGTCCGTCCTGCAATTAACCCCGGTATTTCTGTCTCCCGTGTAGGTGGCAGCGCCCAGATCAAGGCCATGAAGAAGGTGGCAGGCTCTCTGAAGCTGATGTACTCTCAGTACCGTGAACTGCAATCCTTTGCGCAGTTTGGCTCCGATCTGGATGCAGATACCAAGGCTCGCTTGGAGCAGGGCGCCCGTATTGTCCAGATCCTGAAGCAGGATCGCAACAGCCCCATTGATGTGGAGTTGCAGGTTTGCGTTATTTATGCCGTAGTCAACGGTATGCTGGCGCAGATCCCTGTGGAACGGGTTCGTGACTTTGAGACGGCTCTCTTTGAATACCTGACCGTTCAGGCCAACGGTATTTTGGAAAGCATTCGCAACACCGGCGTACTGACACAGGAGAATGAAGCGGCTCTGAAGCAGGCCATTGAGACCTGCAAGGCACGCTTCCTCACCTAAGGGAGAATCGCTTATGTCCGGCGCTTCTATGAAAGAGATCAAGACACGGATCAAGAGCGTGGAATCCACCCGTCAGATCACCAAGGCTATGGAGCTGGTGGCAACCAGTAAGCTCCGCCGTGCCAAGGAACGGGCAGAGGCTTCCAGACCCTTCCGTGAGATCATGGCAAGGGCGATAACGGGCTTGCACAGCATGAGTACAGAGACCTCTGATATTTATATCACGGGACGGGAAGTCCGAAGCACCTGCTATATCATCATCGCAGGAGACCGTGGCCTGGCAGGGGGGTATAATGCCAACCTCTTCCGTATGATCCGTTCCCGACTACAGGAGGGGGATTGGGTTCTCCCTATCGGTAAGAAGGCTCTGGAGCATTACCGCCGTGGGGATCACAATATTCTCAGTGAGAGCTTTTCTGTCACTGCTACGGTAGGTATCGGAGATTGCGGCCAGATCGCAAAGCTCCTGTGTGAGGGCTACGAAACAGGGAAATTTGACCGTGTGGTGGTCTGCTATACCTATTTCCAGTCCATGCTGTCCCAAGTGCCTCAGAGCCATCAGCTTCTGCCTGTGGTTTTGGAGGAAGAAGGGGAGGAGTACAGTGATGCCATTCTGGAAGGCGATCCTGCAAGACTCATCGCAAAGATCGTTCCTCAGTATTTATCCGGCATCCTCTATACCTGTATGTGTGAGGCGGCGGCCTCGGAACACGGTGCGCGGCGCACTGCCATGAATTCCGCCAATAAAAATGCAACAGAGATCATTGATACCCTTGTGCTCAAATATAACCGTGCCAGACAGGCTGTGATCACCCAGGAGATCACAGAGATCGTCTCCGGTGCGGAAGCCTTATAACAGAATAAGGAGAATCGTCAATGCAAAAGAAGAATATCGGCAAGGTAGTACAGGTCATTGGTCCCGTTTTGGATATTCGATTCCCGAACGGACACATTCCCGACCTGCTCAATGCCATTGAAATTCAACGTGAGAACGAAAAGCTGGTCTGCGAGGTCGCCCAGCAGTTGGGAGACGATGTGGTTCGCTGTATCGCCATGAACTCCACCGACGGTATGGTTCGGGGCATGGAGGCCGTGGATACCGGCGCCGCCATCAAGGTTCCCGTAGGCAAGGAGACCTTGGGACGGGTCTTCAACCTCTTAGGCCGTGCCATCGACAATAAGCCCCAGCCTGTCACCTGTGAGAAGTGGAGCATCCACCGTGATCCCCCTGCCTATGACGAGCAGGAGAGTACCACAGAGATCCTGGAAACCGGCATCAAGGTCGTTGATCTCATTGCGCCCTATGCCAAGGGCGGCAAGATCGGTCTCTTTGGCGGTGCAGGTGTCGGCAAGACCGTCCTCATTATGGAGCTCATCAACAATGTTGCCAAGCAACACGGCGGTATTTCCGTTTTTGCCGGTGTTGGAGAGCGTACCCGTGAGGGCAATGACCTGTATAACGAAATGCAGGAATCCGGTGTTATCCATAAGACCGCTCTGGTTTATGGTCAGATGAACGAGCCCCCCGGGGCAAGAATGCGTGTGGCTCTGTCGGGTCTGACTATGGCAGAGTATTTCCGTGATCGGGAAGGGCAGGATGTGTTGCTGTTTATCGACAATATTTTCCGCTTTACGCAGGCAGGCTCTGAGGTTTCCGCACTCCTTGGCAGAATGCCCTCTGCTGTTGGCTATCAGCCTACCCTTGCAACGGAAATGGGCGCATTGCAGGAGCGTATTACCTCCACCAAGAAGGGATCTATTACCTCTGTACAGGCGGTTTATGTCCCTGCGGATGACCTGACCGACCCTGCTCCCGCCACCACCTTCGCCCATCTGGATGCTACCACGGTTCTGGATCGTGGCATTGCCTCCTTAGGTATTTATCCTGCTGTGGATCCTCTGGAATCCACCTCCCGTATCCTGACTCCCGATGTGGTGGGGCTGGAGCATTATGAGGTTGCCCGTGAGACCCAGCGGATCCTCCAGAGATATAAGGAGCTCCAGGATATCATCGCCATCATGGGTATGGATGAGCTGTCCGAGGAGGACAAGCTCACTGTCAGCCGCGCCAGAAAGATCCAGCGCTTCCTGTCCCAGCCCTTCTCCGTAGCGGAGCAGTTCACAGGCTATGAGGGAAAGTATGTTCCGATCAAGGAGACTGTACGGGGCTTTAAGGAAATATTAGAGGGCAAGCACGATGATCTGCCGGAGTCTGCCTTCCTCTTTGTCGGATCTATTGACGAAGCGGTAGCCAAGGCAGGAAAGGGCGGCAGCAAATGAGTGGCTTCCGATTACAGATCGTGACCCCTGAGGGCTTGAAGCTGGATGCAACGGCACAGGCCCTTCATCTGCGTACCACGGAGGGCTATGTCAGCATTCGCAGCGGCCATGCGGACTATATTGCCGTGCTGGATGTAGGTATGGTTACCGTTACCTTAGGGGATGGAGAGCGAAAGGCCGCCTGCAGCGGTGGCTTCCTTACTGTGGATAAGGGGCAGGTGCGCCTTATGGCAACCACCTTTGAATACGCAGAGGACATCGATATCGCCCGAGCTCGGGCAGCAAGACAACGGGCAGAGGCACAGCTTGCCGCAAGCCGAGACGCTGCCCAAATCGAGATCGCAAAAGCAAAGCTCACCCGAGCGCTGAACCGTATGAAGGTTGCAGACGATCGGTAGCACCCATACAGAAGAACGGACGGTTCTCTCAGCATAGAGAGAACCGTCCGTACGACTTACGGGGTGAGCGTCTCATACTCATTTCTAATAAAATGGGTTCAGACCGGTTTATCAAGAAACAGTATCATAATAGGATAGAAAGCCTGTCTGTGAAAACATGAAGCAATCTAACATGCTGATGTTCAAAGGGGTCAGCATATCACGGAATTGGTGGATGAAGTCCAGATCCTCCGGATGGAACAGGGGCATGTGATGAGGTCGGAAGTAACAGAGGATCACAGAGGAGGCATTGTGTTGCAGGGCAATCTCTGCAATGCTCCGCAGACTCAACTGCTCAGAACGGCTTTTCCCCTTACAAAGCAGAGTGCAATCCAGTACCGAACGGGAGGGAGACAGGGACAGCAGATACACCCCGTCCTGGGGATCCTCTATGGATTTGGCAAGA
>JAFOZC010000088.1 GCA_017391305.1 Oscillospiraceae bacterium
AGCACCATGTTCTCATACAGGCTGTGACCGATGGACTTCATGACAGCGCCGTACATCTGGGTCAGGGCGCACTCGGGGTTGATGGGAGTGCCTGCATCCTGAAGGGCATAGAACTTCTGTACCTTGATCTCGCCGGTCTTCACGTTGACAGCAACCTGTGCAAAGTGAGCACCATAGGGAACGGAGGCCGCCATAGTCACATAGCTGCCGTGGGCGATCATCTGTCCTCTGCCGGTACCGCTGGTAGCGGTGTGGGTCAGCTCATAATAGCCGATGGAAGCACCGGTCTTCTTGGAGTAGACCTCACCGGGAGCACGGACATCCAGATCTGCGACCTCTTCCTCCAATTGGAGAGCTGCCTCGACCAAGATCTTCTCCTTCAGATTGTTGCAGGCCACCAGAGCCGCATTGCCGGAGAAGAAAGTGCCGGAGGAAGCATAGGAGCCGGTATCGAAGGCGCAGGAGTCGGTGTCGCCGGAAACCACGGTGATCCGATCCATAGGCAGTTTGAGAACCTCTGCAACGATCTTGGCAGTGACGGTATCCAGACCTGTACCCAGATCTGCGCCACCGCTGTTGAGGATGACAGTGCCATCAGTCTCTAACTTAGCGATGGCTTCGGCATGATCCAGACCGGGAAGGCCGGAGCCCTGCATGATCATGGCAAAGCCCTTGCCGATCTTCCAATCGGGGTCTTCGGAAACTTCCTTCTTGCCCCATTCGATCATCTCACAGCCCTTGGCAATGGCCTCTTCCAAGCCACAGGAGCCGACGGGGACAACATTGCCCTCACGACCCTCGCCCAGACCCTTGAGGATCTCCAGCATGTAGCCTTCCTCAATGTGGTTCTTGGAGACCATTTCCTTGTAGTCCACACCTAACTTCTCTGCCAGCTCTGCCATAGCCATCATGAGGGCATAAGTTCCCTTGGGTGTGCCATAGCCCTGATATGCGCCTGCAGGAGGGGTGTTGGTGTAGAAGACCTTCAGGTCATAGCCCATGTTATCCACCTTGAACAGAGGCAGGGTCTTGGAACAGCTGTTCATGGGGACGGTGAGGCAGTGGTTGCCATAGGGGCCGGTATTGGCGCAGACCTCCATGAAGATGGCGGTAATGGTGCCGTCCTTCTTGCCACCCATCTTGACCCGACAACGCATGGGATGACGGGTGGAGTTGGCAATGAATTCTTCCTCACGGGTGTTGCGGTAATAGACGGGCTTACCGGTGATCCATGCGGCATAAGCGGTGAGCTCTTCTACCAAGATATCCTGCTTACTGCCGTAGCCGCCGCCTACACGCTCTTTAATAATGTGGATCTTGTTCTCGGGAATGCCGCAGACCCAGCTACAGATGCGCCGCAGGTGATAGGGAACCTGAGTAGAGGCATTGACTACCAAACGGCCGTTTTCCACATGGGCATAACAGACATGGGGCTCTAAGGGGGTGTGCTGGATCTGGGTGGTCTGATAGGTCACATCCACGATCTCATCTGCCTCGGCAAAGCCCTTCTCCATGTCACCGATATGGCCCTTGTTGGAGGCGGCGATGTTCTTCTGAATGTCTGCGTGGAGGGGGAACTGGTAGACTACCTTGCCCTCACGCTCGTCACCTGCACGGGCGTTGAATTCCTCTAAATCTGCGGGGGCGCCGGCATTGTACTGCACAGGGCCGTTATGTACCAGAGGAGCGCCCTCTGCCATAGCCTCTTCTACGGTGAAGATGGCCTCCGTGGGCTCGTATTCCACCTTGATGAGGGAGGCGGCCTTGTAGGCAGTTTCCTTGTCTCTTGCTACGATACCGGCAACACGGTCGCCTACATGGCGAACCTTGCGGTTGAACAGACGGCGGTCATGGGGGGAAGGCTCGGGATTGCCCTGACCTGCCTGCATATAGTATACATCGGGGCAGTTCTCGGCAGTGATGACAGTGGCAACACCCGGGAGCTTCTCTGCCTCGGAAATGTCAATGCTCTTAATGTAGGCACTGGCGAAGGGACTGCGGACAACATGGAGACACCATGCATTTGCAGGAACCTTGTCTTCTACGAACACAGGCTCGCCGGAAACCAAGGAAGCACCGTCGATCTTGTCCACAGGCTTACCCACCACTTCCAGCTTGGGGCGGAAGGAGGGAGCGATCTCACTCTGATAAGCCCCGGTATCACGGAGCTCAATGGCCAGCTTCACAGCCAGATAGTAATGCTCATAGCCGGCATCACGGATGAAAATACTTGTAAGAACTTCCTTGATCTCTTCCTTGGTGGGATAGGGCTTCTTTTCCAGAAGCCAGGTCAGGATCAGGGAGGCGGTAGCTGCGTTATAAGCACTGGCTACGATGCCTGCGGAGATCATGGCCTTCTGTACATAGTTAAGCTCTCTGCCCCGAAGCAAGCCCTCGGCAGTGCGGATCTCGGCACCCTCTGCCTGATAGAGCAGGATGAAATTGGAGTACTTCAGTTGGTCGTTAAAAATAACCGTGTCGGAACCGGCGAAGCCCTCGGCATCGTCACTGTCACGGACGGAGAGATAGCCGTTGCGGTACAGAACATCTCTCAAGCGCTCTGTAGGCTCTCCAAGCAAACGGATGTCTTCGCCGTTGATTCTGCATCTATATTCCATACTCTTACCTCCTCAGAGAAAAGACAGTCTTGGCAAGGTATCTCTTGTACTCTGCACTGCCTGCCAAGTCATCACAGAATTCCATAGTCTCGTACAGATCGGGGGTATTGCCGCAAACTAAGCCACTACCCTTCACGGTCATGGCATAAATGCCGTTGCTCTCTGCGGCAATGAGTGTGGCATGGGAGGCGCTTGTGTTGCCGAAGCGCTTGACCCAGCCGCTACGATCCTTGTCAATGACAACAAACCGAAGCAAGCACTTGCATTGCCCCTTCAGGTAATCGTACACAGCCTCTTCCTTCTCACCCTTGGCGCTCAAGGCCAAGAGCTTGGCATCTGCGGCACAGAAGGCCGCCGCCAAATAGCTGTCATCCCGACGGAGAGCCAGATTGCCTCCTACGGTAGCGGAATTCCGCTTGGCAAAGGAAGCGCAGAATTTTGCGGCCTCTTTGATAAAGGCGGGGATCAGGTCACTTTCTATGAGCTGTTGGAGGGTGACTCTTGCGCCAATATAGATCTTGCCGTCTGTTTCCTCAATGGTATCAAAGCCCAGTGCGTTAATATCGATCAGTTCTTTCCCCTCTGCGGCACCGCCCAGGCGAAGGTTATCGGTACCGCCGGCCAGATATACTGCGGTATCGGCCATCCCATACCGAAGCTGTACCGCTTCGCCAGCGGTCTGAGGACGATGGATCATCATAAATCTTACCTCCTGATTGTCGAATCTCTTGCGGATATCTGAAATTCATTTCAAAACCCACTTTCTCACATACAGTATATCATAAAAACTGAATTTTTGAAAGAGTAAATGCGTTATTTTTTAAATAATACAACGTCTCCCCTTTTTGTTTTCGCTCCCTCGGTGCATTTATTTGTCCACGGAAAAATTATAGTGGAAATTTTTCGGGTTTCGGAGTATACTGTAGAAAAACGCACTTAAGGAGTGACCCTATGAGGGAATTTATGATCGGCTGTGTTCTTATGGCGGCAGGGAACGGGCAGAGATTCGGGGAAAACAAGCTCACCGCTCTTTGGGAGGGGAAGCCTCTGATCCGTCATGCTATGGAGGCTGTGCCGAAGGGTCTGCGCACCGTGGTGGTGACCCAATACGAAGAGGTGGAAGGAATGGCACAGACCTTCGGTTTCCCCTGTATCCGTAACGAGCACCCGGAATGGGGCATCAGCCACACCATCCGTCTGGGAACGGAATATCTTGCCGACTGTGACGGCATATTGTATATGGTATCGGATCAGCCCCTTCTGCAACGCCCCTCGGTGGAGGCTCTTGTGAAGCTTTGGAAAAGCCATCCCGACTCCATCGTAGGCGCCGCCCACAAGGGAAAACGGGGCAGTCCCAACCTCTTCCCCAAAGAATTTTTCTCGGAGCTACAGAGCCTGCAGGGTGACCGAGGCGGAAACTGCGTCATTCGCAGACATGAGGAGAGATTAGTCCTTATGGAATTTGAGGAACAGGAGCTTTTTGACATCGACACACCTGCCGCTCTGCGGGAAATTGGGGAGAAGCGCTCTTAGCCCGTCTCTTCCCCCGCCCAGCTCTGCTATACCGAGCAGAACAGGGAGGAACGTAATATCGCCATGAAAAAACAGGAGGAGTCCTTTGGACATTCCTCCTGTTTTGCAGATATGATACAGCGGCCAATGAATGAGTCGTAGCAGTGACTTGTTCGGCAGAGAGGATATCAGAACCTATTTCCCAGCCTGCTTGATGTAGGAGGCAAAGGTGTAGATATCCGTATAACGGGATACATAATAACGGCTGACCTTATAGGGATTGTCCCGAGAGGTGTTGTACAGACCGCCCTGCATCTTCAGGCCGAACTGATACCAACGCTCTGCCACCTTGACGGTGGTGCTGTTGTGGTAGCCTGTGGGATAGCACAGGACAGTGGGGATCTTGCCGGTCACACGGGTCAGAACCCGCCAGCTTTCTCCCAGCTCGTATTCCAGCGTATCCTCGTCCATCTTATCCATGTCATGATGGGTATAACCGTGGGACTGGATGCTAACAAGGCCGGAGTCGGAAAGCTCCTTCACCTGCGCCTCGGTCATTTTGTGGCTTTTTCCCATAGCATTGCCGATGACAAAAACCGTGGCCTTCACCTGATACTTTTGAAGCAGGGGGAACAGCTCTGTGTAGTTGTCGTCATAGCCATCATCAAAGGTCAGGATCACAGGCTTGTCATAGTCCTCCACATGGGCAAGATCCTGGAACCAAATGGGATCATAGCCATTGTCTACCAGATAAGCCAGCTGCTTTTCCATCTCCTTGGGGCTGACAAACAGCTCCTGAATACCCCACATATTGTCGCTGACTGCGTGGTACATAAGGACAGGTACATTCACATCCTCCGGGATGGCAAAGGCCTTGGCAGAGGGGGTAATGTAGATCGTACCGTCTGTGTCATCCTCCCAAAGGGGATAGCCCAACGCCTCGACGGTCTCCAGCAGAGGAATATATTCCTCTGTCCCCAGGATGCCCAGATTGGCAGGGCGAACCATCAGGGTGGGATCGTCACCGATACAGTAGGTATGGAGAAAACGGCCTTCATAAAGCACCGTTCTGCCACTTTCCTCCACAAGGGGCTTCGGCTCTGTGGGAGGCTCTGTAGTAGGAGGCTCTGTGGTGGGAGGCTCGGTGGTGGGAGGCTCGGTGGTAGGGGGCTCTGTGGTGGGAGCCTCCGTGGTGGGAGCTTGGCTGCTCATTTCCGTAGGCTCTGTGTACTTCCCCGTCTTGGTACCGATGACCTCAAAGTAGAGAAGCACCGCCACAGAAGACAGCATCACCAGAAGCACAGACAAAAAGATGATCAGTTTCTTCATAACGCTTTATTTCTCTTCCAGAATCTTGGTCAACTCCCGCATGAAGCTGTTAATGTCCTTAAACTGGCGATAGACGGAAGCAAAGCGAACATAGGCTACCTCATCCATCTGCTTCAGCCGTTCCATGACCAGCTCGCCGATGCGGTCGGTGCTGACCTCACGCTCCAGAGAGTTCTGGACGATCTGCTCGATCTCTGTGACCGCAGTCTCGATATCCGCAATCGCTACAGGGCGCTTCTCGCTGGCGCGTACCATACCACGCAGGATCTTATCCCTGTCAAAGGGTTCTCTGCTGTTGTCCTTCTTCACCACGATCACGGGCAGACTTTCCACCGTCTCATAGGTAGTGAATCTCTTCTGGCAGGACAGACACTCTCTGCGGCGGCGGATGCTGTTGCCTTCATCGGAATGACGGGAATCTACGACCTTGCTCTCCTGATAAGAACAATAGGGACACTTCATAATAGTAACCTCCTCGGATTTCCATAATACTCCTATTTTAGCAGAAATCAGGAAAAATGTCTATCTTTTTTTCCTCGCTTCCTTCATTTTTCACGAATTTATTTTGCGCTTCCCGACGCTTATCCCAAAAAGCCAAAGGATCTCCCTGCTTTTTCCGTAAAAAACCAAGAAAAACATTGCCATTTCCTTCCCGACATGCTATAATGAACCGTGCTTATTTCAAAAGTAAAATCATCAGGAGGTTTCTTATGAAACTAAAAAACGTTCTCTGGGGCAACGATAAGCCCGGGCGTGCCGTTACTCTGGGTCTGCAGCATGTCTTTGCCATGTTCGGCTCTACGGTTCTGGTTCCTGCCCTCACCGGTCTGGATCCTGCGGTTACCCTGCTGTGCATGGGTATCGGCACCCTGATCTTCCATCTGGTCACCTTGGGTGCTGTGCCTGCCTTCATGGGTTCCAGTTTCTCCTTCATCGTTCCCATCAATGCCGTTGCCGCCCACTGTGCAAGCAAGGGCATCGACAACTTCGCTTCCTATGTCGGCTGGGGCATTATGGCCTCCGGCGTGCTGTACCTGATCCTTGCAGGTATGGTCAAGCTCTTCGGTGCCAAGCGGATCACCAATTTCTTCCCTCCCATCGTCACCGGCTGTATGATCATCATCATCGGCATGATGCTGGCTCCCACCGCTATGAACAACATCACCTCCGTCGGTGCTTTCCCCGTATGGAAGAACTGGGTGGTTGCCATCTTCACCGTCATCGTGATCCTGGTCGTTATGTTCTTTACCAAGGGCTTCATCAAGCTGATCCCCATCCTCTGCGGCATTGTGGCAGGCTATCTCCTGTCCCTGGCTTTAGGCATGGTAGATACCACTCCCGTTACCTCCGCACCCGTTTTCGAGCTGCCCAAGCTCTCCCTGCCGGAGTTTAAGAACTGGAGCGCCATTACTTATTCCATCACTATGATCGCCCCCATCTCCATCGTGACCTTCGTAGAGCATGTAGGTGACATCACCGCCAACGGCGCTGTTACCGGCAAGAACTATATCGAAGAGCCCGGTCTCCACCGTACCCTTATGGGCTGTGGTCTTGCCTCCATCTTATCCGGCGGCATGGGCGGCCCCGCCGCCACCACCTATTCCGAGAATACCGGTGTGCTGGCCGCAACCAAGAACTACAATCCCGCTACCCTTCGCATTGCCGCTGTGTTCGCCATTGTCCTGTCCCTCTTCGGCACGGTTTCCGGTGTGCTTTCTACCATCCCCGCTCCCGTTATGGGCGGTGTTTCCATCATCC
>JAFOZC010000089.1 GCA_017391305.1 Oscillospiraceae bacterium
AAAGAAAAATCTTATGACGGAATGGACTATGTCATTATGATCGCCATTCGTAAGGTGTCCGATCCTGCCCAATTTCGTCGGGATATGTCCCAATGCAAGCGGAAATCCGTGGAGGATATTTGGCATGGTGAAAAGATAGATGACGTCAGTAATATTGTCCGATTTGCCCCAAGTGCCTGTAATTCACAGCCGTGGCTTGTAGAACGCAAGGACAACCGTCTCTTAGTCTATCGTTATAGAAAACCGGGCCTCCTTGGAGTGGTTCAGACGGCTTTCGTGAGTTATCATAACAGGATTGATATCGGTATTTTTCTTTGTTTCCTAAACTTATGCTTAGATAACAAGCGTATTTCTTATCGATACCGCTTACATGTGGATCCCGGTGACAATAAGGAACGTAGCCTTTTGGCAGAATATTCTTTGGAATCAGGTGATTTTTGATGAAAACATACTATGATTGTCCCAGAATTCTTCGGGATTTTCTCTCCTATCACGAATCGATCAAGGGGCAGAGTCAGAAGACGATATCGGAATATTATCTGGATCTGAGGATGTTCCTGCGCTTTGTTATGCTGATGCGTAAGGAGCTTCCCTATTCCACGGCTCTGGATACCATAGACATTTTGTCTGTGGATCTCCACTTTCTGGAGACCATTACCCTATCGGATATATTTGATTTTCTTTCTTATTTGGCAAATGATCGGGAATGTGATAACGGCTCCGGTATTGGTGCGGCCGCACGTGCCAGAAAGCTCAGTGCCATCAAATCTTTCTATAAATACCTGACAGTACGGACTAAGCTCCTTACGGTGAATCCGGTAAAGGATGTGGAATTCCCCAAGATTCGCAAGTCTCTTCCCAAATATCTCAGCCTTTATGAGTCCCGACGTCTCCTGTCTGCGGTACAGGGGCCTAATGCGGTACGGGACTATGCCATACTGATGCTGTTCCTAAACTGTGGCATTCGACGATCAGAGCTTGTGAATCTGAATATCGCAGATGTATATGAGGACAGAATTCGTGTCAGCGGCAAAGGAAATAAGGAACGTTTTGTGTATTTCGGTACATCCTGCAAGAAGGCCATTGATGCCTATATGATACAGCGAAAACAGTTGATCCTATCGGATAATCAAGCCCTATTCGGATCTCGTAACAGCAACCGTCTGACCGTAACGGCGGTTCACAGATTGGTGAAGAAGCACATGCTTGCCGCAGGCTTAGATCCTGAGGAATATTCCGCCCATAAGCTACGCCATACAGCGGCCACCTTGATGCTGTCTAACGGTGTGGATGTGAAGACCGTCCAAGAGGTGCTGGGTCATGAGCATCTGAATACCACAGAGATCTATACCCATATTGAAAATACAGAGTTAAAAATTGCGGCAGAGGCCAATCCCCTCTCCAAATTCATGACGGAGGATACAGATGAAAGCATTGATTTTTGATTTAGACGGAACTTTATTGGACACCATCGGAGACCTTCACAGGTGTACCAATTACGCACTGGAGCAGTTCGGCTTTCCATGCAGGAGCTTAGAGGAGGTCAATGCCTTTGTGGGTAACGGTCTTGCCATGCTGATCCGCAGAGCTGTTCCCACAGGTACTTCAGAGGAAGTCAGTATGAAGGTGCTGGATGCAATGAAAGCTCACTATGCCCACCACTACAGCGATCTCACACTCCCCTATCCCGGCATTATGGATATGCTGGAAAAATGCAAGGAAACAGGCATTCCCATGGCTATCGTATCCAACAAGGCAGATCCCTTTGTGAAGAGTCTCCATGATATTTTCTTCCGGGATCTCATCTCCACGGCCATAGGAGAAGCTCCGACCCTGCCACGTAAGCCTGCTCCCGACATGGTCTATGCCGCAATGGAGGCTCTCGGTGTATCTGCAGAGAATGCCTACTACGTGGGAGATTCTGAGGTAGATGTCCTCACTGCTCGCAATGCAGGTCTGCCTTGCTTGTCGGTTACTTGGGGCTTCCGCACCGTTGATCAGCTCCTTGCTGCCGGCGCTACCGACCTGATCCACAGCCCCGAAGAGCTGCTGTGTCGAGTCCTCTCCCGTTGATCGCAACGAAAAAAGCGCCTGTCATCTTGTGACACAAAGAAAACAAACAAGCCGTATCCTGCACCCTTAGGTGTGGGATACGGCTTGTGGCTTTATGGAATTGGTATCAGTACAGAACACGGATCCAGCGTGCGTAGATACGGCGAATGGGATAGTTTTTCAGCTTCTCTTGGCATTGTCGGAAATAGCCTTGGAACTGCTCCAGCTCTTCATGGGATATATCATGGGGGCTGAATTTTGCCTTTTCCGCAAGGGCTCTCAGCCTGTTCTCCGGGGGCAGTTTCAGAAGCTTGCTGTAGCATAGACTGCGCTTCCATGCAAGGAGGGCTTGTTTCTTGCTGTCTCTCTTTTCGTATCCCCTCCTATACAGGCGAAGACGGAGCATCCTCTGTCCGAGGAGAAGAAGGACAGCTCCCAAGCCAATACTTAGCCATTTTCCCACCGCAAGCAGGGCTTTGAGAAGCTTTACATTTCGCTGTATTTGGTTTTTATCCCCCTGAATCGGCTTGTCCACTGTGGGGTCGGGATCGGATTGTGTGGGTACTGTAGTGGTGGTAGTCGGTTCGGTGGTGGGTTCTGTAGTAGATTCTGTTGGTACAGTGGTGAACACTGTTGTACTGCTTGTTGGCTCAGCCTCCTGTCTGGGTGGCGTAGCTTCAAGGATCTGCCAACCGCCGCGTTCTGTCCAATACTCTACCCATGCATGGGAATCCTTTTGGTAAACCGTGGACTCACGCAGTCCCCTTGCATCCACCTTATAGCCGGATACATATCGGGCAGGGATCCCGGCCGCACGGAGGAGAACCGCAGCGGTAGAAGCGAAATGGACACAGTAGCCGCTCTCCCCTTCCTCCGCAAACCATTGGGCGAAATCACTATAGGAGCTATCCATAGACTTCGGTGTCAGATCATAGACCCCACAGCTTTGGACGAACTCTTTGATCACAGTAGGATAAAAGGCGGTAGTGTCAAAGGATATTGTTAAGTAGGTAGTGTCAAAGGATATTGTAGGGAAATCATCCCCGGCATAGCCTATGGTCTCATATTGCTTCTTTACAGCTTCCGCATATAAATTCTGTACAAAAGGCTCTGCCCAGCTTCGGGTCTGCTCCGGAAGGGTCAGCCAATAGGAAATTCTTTGGGGATCGCCATAATAGAGCCAATATCCGGATTTATAATAGTAATCGAACTGATATTCCGTTAAATTATCCTTATTCTCCATGACCGTACCACCTGCAAACAGTAGCTTTGGATCTGCGCAGTAAGGCAGGTACAGAATATTCTGATTCTTACGGCTGCGAATGGACAGGGTTTTCGGTGTTTTCTCTGCTTTGGGCCAGGGAAGCTCCGGGGCATCGGGGTCCAGTGTCCACTCCAGACCTGTATAGATGCCATAGCTCTTCCCACGGAGGTAGTAGGTGTCTGTTACAGGAGCGCTCATATACATGACAGGGACTCTGCGCTCTACCCGCTTACCCAGAGAGGAGAGGGAAACCGAATCTGCTGTGCGGCTGCCTCCACCTCCGGTGGCGGTGGTGGAGATTCCTGTAAGGTCTTCAAAATAAAACAGCAGTCGATCTGACAGTTCATCCTTCCCCTTATTGCTGTCAAAGGGCATCAGATAGAACAGCAGAAGCAGGGCCAGAAGCACCGGTGCAGACAGATACAGGCTCAAAACACAGCCTTCCTTCGGGTCTCTCTGTGCGGAATGATTGGTCAATAAATACAGTGCTAAGGCAAAGAACAGCAGAAGCAGGGCAAGGGCATTGGGCATCGTATTGTTCAGCACACAGCAGGGAATAAAACACAGTAGACAGAGCATCAGCACCCAATAGGCAGACTGCTGTTTGCAGCATGTCCATGTGACTATGGCTGTCCCTAAGGCGGCAAAGGTGGCAAATACCCCTGTCAGATCCCGTTCAAAGGGATGCACCTCTCTCAGGAGGATCACACCACAGCCGTAGCCGGTGTCATAGCGCTTGCTGATCATGTAGAGGAAGTCATAGAGCCCATCCTTCAGACTCCCGAAGTGCCAGGCATAGCCCGTACAGCACAGCAGGAGCACAGGAACAAGGATCCACAGCCTCTTGATACAGAAGCAAAGGGAAAAGAAAAGAGAAAAGAACAGGCAATAGCGAAATACGACCCAAACGGACAGAGGGATATAGAAGGAATGGCCTTCAGGTGCTTGATGGAAGGAAAAAGCAGTGAGCAGTACGGCGAGGGATCCAAAGGAGATCAGAGTGCCGTAAAAAGCGCCTTTTAGGAAGGAAAAGAGCTTTGTGGGCAATTTCTTAGTTCTCATGCTCTTCACCTCCGATATGATATTGCAGTGCGCTCTCCGGCAGTCGGAAGCCCTCTTCCGAAGCAAGAGGAAGCTGTAGCAGAATGGGAATCGCGGCAGAAAAGTCCTGTTCCGAGCCTATGGGGAAAATTCTCAGCTCCTTGCCGCTTTTTACATACAGCTCGAAGTCCAGACCCATAGACAGGAAATAGTCCACCAGATAGAATAATCTGCCAAATTTCCGATCCAACTCCATGGCCGTTCCCAGCAGGGTCATACTAAGCAGGAGCTTGCCCCGAACAGGAACGATCGGCTCTCTGAGAATGGTTTTTCCTGTTTTTGCCGCTAATTTCCAATGGATCTGTCGCAGATCGTCTCCGGGGTGGTATTCCCGCAGGTCATAGTTTTCCGCAAAGCCTCCCCCCGGCTTTGGTGTCCAAGCCCCTGCCATATATTTCTTGAGACCGGGAACATTTTCCACAGGCAAGGACTCCGGGATGATCAGAACGGTCTGTTGCTGCTTTCTTCCGATAGGGAAACGGAAGAGACCCAGATAGTCATAGATAAAGGACTTTCTTAAGGTGATTTGAATAGAACCGCAGTGGTCAGCCAAAAATTCCGATTCTCCTGTAAATATCATTTTACTTCCACTGAAGCTCTCTTGGGCAAGGAAGTTCCAATGGATCATAGGGGTCGGTAGAGGACAACTTGTCCGAAGGGTCACTTGAACTCTGCTATACATGCTTACTTGGGAAGGACAGACAAGCTCTGCCTTGGTCAGCAGCATGGCAGGTGCGCTGAGAAGCAAGCTCAGCCAAGGGAAGATCAGTACCGCTAATAGTAATATTCCGGAAAGCCACATTCCGTGGTACATGTAGAATATGAGGACTCCCACAGAGAGAAGTCCGTAACAGCTCCGTCTCCACCACATATTATTTCAATTGAGGAGCAGGGATGGCTCGAAGGATCTCCACCAGCAGAGCAGGGATCTCCCCTTCCCGAACCTCTGCCTTCCAGCTCAGGCGATGGGCCACAGTGAGGCAGAAAACCTCCTGCACATCCTTGGGCAAGACATAGTCCCGTCCCCGAAGTCTGGCAAAGGACTTTGCCATAGAGACCACTGCAAGGGTGGCTCTGGGGCTGGCGCCTTTCTCGATCTTCCCATGACAACGGGTAGAGCGGACCAGAGACACCACGTAGCGCAGAACCTCCTCGGAAACAAAGGTAGCCGAAACATCCTCCTGCATCCGTAGCAGTTCCTCTGTGGTGAGCACAGGCTCTAATTGCTTCAATGGATCTTTCCCCTGACGTGCGGCAACCATCGCAAGCTCGTCCTCTGCACCGGGGTAGCCCATGGAAAGCTGTATCATGAAGCGGTCTGTCTGGCTGTCCGGCAGGGGCTGAGTCCCCGCAGCTCCTGTGGGATTCTGGGTAGCGATGACCATGAAGGGCTGAGGGATCTTATGGCTGATCCCGTCTACGGTGACCTGTCCCTCCTCCATAGCCTCCAGAAGGGCGGATTGGGTACGGGAGGTAGCACGGTTCAGCTCATCTGCAAGGAACAGATTACACAGCACCGCACCGGCCTTATATCGCAGTTCCCCGGTCTTCTGATCCAGGATGCTGTAGCCTGTTACATCAGAGGGTAATACATCGGGGGTAAATTGCACACGGCTGGGTTGTAATCCCAGCGTTTTGGAAAAAGCAAGGGCCATAGTGGTCTTGCCCACACCGGGAATGTCTTCCATAAGCACATGACCCCTTGCCAAAATCGCCGCAAAGACCCATAGGAGAGTCTTATTCTTGCCGACCACTACGGTCTTCACCTGATTCAGGACCTTCTGTGCATTGGTGATAAAATCATAAGTAGCTTCAGCCATACTCTACGGCCTCTCTTTCTTGTTTATTCCTATCAGAAGGCTACGGCAATAGCCTCACGGATGTTCCTTGCGCGGAGGAGCTGTAAGCCCTCCGGACCTTTTAGATCCGCAGTGCCACTGCGGGGAATGATACATTGGGTAAAGCCTAAGCGACGGATCTCGCTGAGGCGCTGGGCAAGGTGATTCACCGAGCGGATCTCTCCTGTGAGTCCCACCTCCCCCACTGCCGCCAAAGTATCGGACAAGGGACAGTCCTTGGCGGCAGATACGGCGGCAATCACTACCGCAAGGTCTGCAGCGGGCTCTATGAGCTTTAAGCCACCAACTACATTCAGGTATACATCAGCGTTGGAGAAGCGTACCCCTCCCCTTTTCTCCATCACAGCCAAAAGCATGGCGGCTCGGTTGGAGTCAAAGCCGTTACTGCTCCGCCTGGGGAAATTCATGGTGGTTGGAGAAACCAGAGCCTGCACCTCGGCAAGAACCGGACGTGTTCCCTCCAGAACACAGGCTACGCAGGTGCCGGGAGTGCCTTGGGGACGTCCGGATAGGAGCATCTCCGATGGATTTGGCACCTCCCGAAGACCGGTATCGATCATTTCAAAAACACCGATCTCGTTGGTAGAGCCGAAGCGATTCTTTGCCGCACGGAGGAGGCGGTAAGTGGTATGCTCCTCTCCTTCAAAATACAGCACGCAGTCAACCATATGCTCCAGGACCTTAGGCCCTGCAATTGCACCCTCTTTGTTGATATGACCTACGACAAAGACCGTCACATCACTGCTCTTACAGTACTGCATGAGGCGGATGGTACAATCCTTCACCTGTGCCACAGAGCCGGGAGAGGTGTTCCGATCCTCGGTATACAGGGTCTGGATAGAATCCACGATCAGCAGATCCGGACGGATACGCTCTGCGGCCTGAAGGATCACATCCAAGCTTGTCTCGCATAGCAGGAGCAGATTATCGCTGTCTACCTTCAAGCGCTCTGCGCGGAGCTTGAGCTGACTTTCACTTTCCTCACCGGAGACATAGAGCACTGTCTGCTCCATGCAGATCTGCCTGCAAATTTGCAGGAGCATGGTGGATTTGCCGATGCCGGGAGCGCCGCTGACCAATACCAGAGAGCCCCTTACCGCACCGCCACCCAGAACACGGTTCAATTCTCCCATACCGGTGGAGAAGCGCAGGGCCTCATCTGTTTGGATCTCCTTCAAGCGCTTGGGCTTGGCAGGCGGCTCGATGCGCCTGCCGGCTGTCTTGGATGCCGGGGTGGGTGTAAATTCCTCTAAGGTATTCCACTGACCGCAGGAGGGACAGCGGCCTGACCATTTCACGGCTTCTGCGCCGCAATTCGTACACAGAAAAACAGTTTTAGATTTCATTTTTCTCCTCCGTATAGCTCAATGTACAGCAAGCGATCACTGCAGCGAGCTTTTTCTGATAGGAAGACTCCTGCAATTGCCGAGCCTCCTCAAAATTTGATAAAAATCCGCATTCTACCAAAACAGCGGGGCAGGAAACATGTTCCATCAAATATATATCCTTGGCAAGCTTACACTGCCTGCGGTTATTGGGATCTACTTGGGTGCGGAGACCTTCCTGTAAACGCTCTGCCCAAGGCTCACTTCCCTCTGCCTTGCCGTAAAATACCTGTGCGCCGCGGTATTTCGCCTGAGAGAAGTGATTCTGGTGAATGCTGAGCAGAAGAGCATTAGGGGTCTCTTCCGTGATCCGCACACGGTTGTGTATGTCCGATATCTTACGGGCGGCAATACTGTTTCCTTCCGTGGATACAGAAATATCCCTGTTACGGATCATTTTCGTCCTTGCGCCTAAAAAGCTCAGAAGATCCCGTACTCGAAGGGATATCTCCAGATTTAACTGACTTTCGCACAGGCCTGCGGCAGTACAGGCGCCCCCATCCTCTCCCCCATGACCGGGGTCGATGACAATGACTGTGGGACTTTCCTCCCGGCGGTTCCATACCGCAGAAGACAGATCTGCATGGGACAGCCCACGGGCCAGAAGAAGGGTGGACAGCGAGATCAGCAGGCATAGGAAAATATATGCTCTGTATTTCATAAAACAACACCTCCCATGAAGTATATGTGTATCTCCGGGAGGCAATGCTTCGTCTTATTCTATTGTACCATGTTTTTCTCTCTTATGTCAATGGTAGAATCAGTATACTACCCGAAAGATCGACCAACAATGGGTCTTCAGGGTATAGCGCAGTTCAAAAAGCTTCTCCCTGTCATCTACCAGAGCCTTGCACAGATATTGGATGGCATCTACCCCGGCATATTGGATGGGGGCGGAATGGAGGATCCGCAGAACAGGGACTACCCGTGTACACTGGTTCTCCGTCTCCATGCGGAAACGGATAGGTGTCAGCTTCCCATCTGCACCGCAAACCGAAATCATATCAACATTCATATCTCCACCCCTTTCTGCTTCTATTATATCAAACATGTGTTCGTAAATCAATAAAAATTTTCAAAAGGATAAAATTTCTTCCATTGCTTTTTTCTCAATCATCTGTTATGATAATGACAACAAAGGAGAGGACATATATGGTACGGTGTTTGGTATTGGATCATGACGATACTGTGGTAAACAGCGGCGAAACAGTGAATTACCCTGCTCTGCTGGAGGGACTGCGAAACAGTGGCTCTCAGAAGGAATTGAGCTATCAGCAGTTCTGCGAGCTTTGCTACAGACATAACTATACAGGGATGTGCCGTCTCTACCTGGGCATGACAGAGGAGGAGATCAACGCACAGTTTGACTACTGGAAGATCTATGTCAGAACCCATGTCCCTGAAGTATACGAAGGCATTGGGGAGATCCTGCAGCGTTTCCGTTCCTTGGGAGGTATGATTTTCGTATCTTCCCATTCCGGCATAGAAAATATCCTACGGGATTATCGGAACAATTTCGGCTTTGAGCCTGACGGGATCTACGGCTGGGAGCTGGGAGAGGCCCTGCGTAAGCCCCACCCCTTTACTCTGCAGGATATTATGGAAAAGTACGGCCTATCCCCGGAGGAAATGCTTATGGTGGATGATATGCGAGGGGGCAGAGATATGGCCCAAGCCTGCAATGTCCCCTTCGCCTGTGCCGGTTGGTCCCACGAATCCGCGTCGGTGGCCGAGGATATGAGGAAAAGCTGTGAGGTATATTTTTCCTCTGTTTCCGATTTTGAGAAATATCTGTTTGGGGACTTGACAGATATGATATAATAGATACAGAACATAGGAAAGGGTGTGAGACAGTTGGATAAGGGCGTAAAGATCCTTGCAAAGAACCAGAAGGCTTTTCACGAATATTTTGTGGAAGAACGCTTTGAGGCCGGTATTGAGCTTTTCGGCACAGAGGTCAAGTCCATCCGTCTCGGCACTTTTAATTTAAAGGAAGCCTGGTGTCAGGTCAAGAATGGGGAGCTGTGGATCAAGCAGATGCACATCAGTCCCTATGAGCAAGGGAATATTTTCAATAAAGACCCCCTCAGACCCAGACGGCTTCTGCTCCACAAACGGGAGATCATGCGTCTTCACTCTAAGGTGAAGTTAGAGGGCAATGCCATCATTCCCCTGTCCGTGTATCTGAAGAACTCCCGTGTCAAGGTAGAGATCGCCCTGTGTAAAGGCAAGAAGCTCTATGACAAGCGTCAGGATGCTGCAAATAAAGATGCACGCCGTCAGATCGACCGTGCTATGAAAGAAAGGAATCGTTAATATGGCAAATCCCATTGCAACCTTCGAGCTGGAGAACGGCTCTGTGATCACTGCCGAGCTTTATCCCGACAAAGCTCCCCAGTCTGTTTATAATTTCATTTCCCTTGCAAATGCAGGCTTCTATGACGGTCTGATCTTCCACCGTGTCATCCCCGGCTTCATGATCCAGGGTGGCTGTCCCGAAGGCACCGGCATGGGTGGCCCCGGCTACTGCATCAAGAGCGAGTTCCTGTTCAACGGCGTGGACAACACCCTGAAGCATAAGCGCGGTGTCCTGTCTATGGCAAGAGCCCAGTCCCCCAACTCCGGCGGATCTCAGTTCTTCATCATGCATCAGGATGCTCCCCATCTGGATAAGCAGTACGCAGGCTTCGGCAAGGTCCTCACCGGTATCGAGGCTGTGGACGCTATCTGCAAGGTCAAGACCAATGCACAGGATCGTCCCCTTGAGGATCAGAAGATCAAGTCCATCCGTGTGGATACTCTGGGTGAGACTTATCCCGAACCCAAGAAGCTCCCCGATCCCTACGGCAGATTCTAAATTTATTTTTGCTATCACTTCCCTTCTCATTGCTCTCTGCAATGGGAACAATGAGAAGGGCGTCTATATGGGGGCGCACCGGTTTCGACGGGGATAGTGAGGCTGGAATAGCGGGTCGTGGCACCTGACCACGATAAAACGGGTAACTTTTTAAATTAACTGACAACACTCAGTACTCTTTCGCTGCTTAATTAGCGGCCATCCGCCCCGGAAGGTCTACGAGCCGGGCTCGGGTGTGATCTGAGTAGAGAACGTGAGTGCGGTAAGCTTTGCCCGTACCATGCACCAATGAAGCTACCAAACGCAGCAGGGTGTCGTTTCCCGTCTGCGTGAGGGAATGTAAACAAGCGACTGCACCCGGAG
>JAFOZC010000090.1 GCA_017391305.1 Oscillospiraceae bacterium
CCTTCTGATAAATGAAACCTGTCCCATGACTATTTCCCTTCCGTTAAAATTTCTCTCAAAAAACGCCCCGCCGGCTTGTGGCGGGGCGTTGGATTTTGTTTTGGGGATCAATCGGCTGAGTCGGAGGCTTCCGTTTCGGATCCCTCGGTTTGAGATTCCTCCGGGTCGGTTTCCGAGGCTTCGGTCTCTTCCTCTTCAGTGCCGATTTGTTCAACAATGGTGAAGCCCTCGTTGACGGGCTTGCGTTCCTCACGGGACTGATCCATCATGGTATTGGCGTATTTGTTGGCATAGTCGAAAATCATATTCTCATAATCAATGCGAATGTTCAGCTTCTCCTCTGCCTTCTCCACCAGATCCTTGATCACATTGTCCGTGCGGTCGCCGATCTCATCCTCTTCGATCAGATAGGGATCCAAAAGCATCTGTACCTGATCGGAAACAAATCGGAAGCCAAGGAACAGCAGTGCCGCCAAAATCGCCACCTCGATCCATACCGTCCACCAGCATCGTCTCACCTATCTCACCTCCCTGATGATTTACTTTCTGTCCATTAGACGATGATAAATAAGAAATGTTCCGAACAATTATCTGCCCATTGCCTTGTCCTGAGCGATGATCAGCTTCAGAGCCTCAACGCCTACACGGACAGCGGCAGTGGTATCCTCATCCATATCCTGATCCAGACCTGCGGCCTCACGCTCCTGATTCCAGATGACATGGAAGCAAGAACCGCAACGGCACTTCAGCGCATCCGCTACTACGAAGAGAGCGGCGGATTCCATCTCGCTTGCCTTGACACCCAGGCGCTTCCAAGCTTCCCACTTCTGCAGGAGCTCGTAGGAAACAGGCATCTTGGCAGGGCTGTGCTGGCCGTAGAAGGCATCCTTACACTGGACAACGCCGGTGTGGGTGCGCTTACCCATAGCCATAGAGGCCTGACGGAGAGCCAGAGCAATATCCAGATCGGAAACTGCGGGGTACTCAATGGGAGCATACTCCATAGAGGTATGCTCGAAGCGGATGGCGCCGGTTGCAACCACGATATCGCCGGAACGGACGTCCAGATCGATGCCGCCGCAGGTGCCTACACGGATGAAGGTATCTGCACCGATGTTGTGCAGCTCTTCCATAGCGATGGAAGCGGAGGGGCCGCCGATGCCGGTGGAGCAAACGCTGACCTTCTCGCCCAGAAGGGTGCCGGTGTAGATATTATACTCACGGTTCATGCCAACGTGTACGGGATTGTCAAAGAGCTTTGCGATAGACTCACAGCGACCGGGGTCGCCGGGGAGCAGGACGTAACGGCCTACATCGCCCTCAACACAACGAATATGGAATTGCTTTTCGAGTTCTTGCATGGTAGTACACTCCTTATGTTTTTAATGTAACGAATTCATTATATAGTATTTCCGTGAAAACATCAAATCTTTTCGAAAAATTCGTAGTTTTGCACGAAATCTTTTGCGAATTTTTGACATTTCTGTCAATTATTCTCTCAAAACAGGGTCATCTGGCTGGTATCCGGCAGTTCCCCGAAGGCGCCTGCCTCCTTCAGCTTCTCGATATGGGTCTTGGAGACCTTGGGACAGGCACGGGCAAATTCCTCAATGGACACAAAGCTTTTCCCTTCCCGTCCGCTGAGAATATCCCAAGCCGCCGTTTCCCCCAAGCCGCCTACGGAAACAAAGGGCGGCAAGAGCTTTCCGTCTCGGATCTGGAATCGGGTAGCATGAGAGCCGTAGAGATCCAGAGGCGCAAACTCGAAGCCTCGGAGGTAAAACTCATAGCAGACCTCCAAGGTAGTGAAAATATCGTCATCCTTGGCTGTCTTGTCGGGATTTTCCTTAATACGCTTCATGCTGTCCTTAACCACCTCTATGCCACGGGTCATCATAACGGCATCAAAGCCGTCCTTTTGACTGCGGCGGTAGAAGTAGGCGGCATAGAAAGCAAGGGGCTGATGCACCTTGAACCAGGCAATACGGAAGGCCATCATAACATAGGCGGCGGCGTGAGCCTTAGGGAAGAGATACTTGATCTTCTTGCAGGAGCCGATGTACCAAGCCGGGACACCGGCGGCAACCATTTCCTCCTCCGCTCCGTCGGGAAGGCCTCTTCCCTTACGGACAGCCTCCATGATCTTGAAGGCACGCTTCTCCGGCATACCGCATTTGATCAGGTAGATCATAATATCGTCACGACAGCCGATGGCCTGAGAAACAGTGGCTGTACCGCTGACAATGAGATCCTTTGCATTGCCCAGCCAAACATCGGTGCCGTGGGAGAAACCGGACAGGCGGATCAAGGTGTCAAACTGCTCGGGCTTGGTATCCATAAGCATGCCTCTGGTGAAGCCTGTGCCGAATTCCGGAATGCCTACAGAGCCGGGGATGCCCAGGATCTCGTCATTCTCATAGCCCAGCACCTTGCTGGTGCGGAAAATAGACATGGTGTCCTTGTCATCCAGAGGGATCAGCTTGGCATCCACTCCCGTTAAGTCCTCCATATAGCGGATCATGGTGGGGTCATCGTGACCCAGCATATCCAGCTTCAGGAGGTTCTCTTCCATAGAATGGTATTCAAAATGGGTGGTGATAATGTCTGTATTTACATCATCTGCCGGGTGCTGTACGGGGCAGAAGTCCCAGATCTCATTTTCCTGAGGGATAACTACCAGACCGCCGGGGTGCTGTCCTGTGGTACGGCGAACATCCACACAGCCGGCAGACAGGCGATTCTCCTCTGCTCTGGGTACGGTCATATTCCGTTCTGCCAGATACTTTTTCACATAACCAAAGGCCGTCTTGTCTGCTACGGTGCCGATGGTTCCTGCACGGAACACGTGGCTTGCACCGAACATTTCGATACAGTATTGGTGGGCTCTGGATTGATATTCCCCGGAGAAGTTCAGGTCAATATCGGGAACCTTGTCACCGCCGAAGCCCAAGAATGTCTCAAAGGGGATGTTGAAGCCGTCCTTTTCCAGTTGGGCGCCGCAGACAGGACACTTGGCATCTGCCAGATCTGCACCGCAGTTCACATTGTCGGGAACCTCAAAGGAGCAGTACTTGCAATCCGGACAGCGGTAATGGGGCGGCAGAGAGTTGACCTCCGTAATGCCGGACATATAGGCAACCAGAGAGGAGCCGACAGAGCCACGGGAGCCAACCAGATAGCCGTTTTCCAGAGAATTCTGCACCAGCTTCTGTGCAGACATATAGATCACGTCATAGTGACAGGTAATAATATCGTTCAGCTCCGTCTCTACACGCTTGACGATCAGCTCCGGAGGATTTTCTCCGTAGAGGCGGTGCATTTTTCCGTAAACCAGAGATTTCAGATCCTCCACGGAATTCTCGATCTTGGGAGCAAAGAGGTTATGGGGAACAGGCCGCACCAGATCGCACATATCGGCGATGCGGTTGGTATTGGTCACCACTACCTCGTAGGCCTTTTCCTCTCCCAAATAGGAGAATTCCTCCAGCATCTCGTCTGTGGTACGGAAATACAGGGGGTTGGGTCTGTCGCAATCGGAGAAGCCCTTGGTGGCAAGCAAGATCCTTCGGTAGATCTCCTCCTCCGGCTCCTGGAAGTGGACGTCTCCCGTTGCACAAACGGGCTTTCCCAGTTCCTCGCCCAGACGGACAATGGTGCGGTTAAAGTTCCTTAAGTCCTCATCGGATTCCGCCATGCCCTTCTCGATCATGAAACGGTTATTGCTCAAAGGCTGGATCTCCAAGAAATCATAGAAGGAAGCAATTCGTTTCAGCTCCGACCAGCTCTTATTGGCCAAGATCGCCTGGAACAGCTCTCCCGCCTCACAGGCAGAACCGATAATAAGCCCCTCCCGATATTTGAGCAGGTCAGACTTGGGCATACGGGGATTGCGCTTAAAGTGCTTCAAATGGGCATCGGAGATCAAATGATAGAGATTCCGCAAGCCCATCTGATTCTTGGCAAAGACCAGAATATGCTTACTCTGTCGGTCACCGATTTTTCCTCCGGAACGGAGGGATACCATGTCAGCATTGATCTGCTGAATCTCCCTCAGCCCTCTGTCCTTCAGCATTTGCGCAAAGCGGAGATACAGAAGTCCGCAGGTCTTGGCATCGTCGGAGGCCCTGTGGTGGTTGAATTCCGGCAGACTCAGAGCATCGGCTACAATATTCAGCTTGTGCTTGCTGAGCTGGGGCATGAGATTCTGGGACAGGATCAGGGTATCAACGGAGGTCGGAATATAGTCAAGCTCGAGTCTCTCACAAGCCGCAGTGACAAAGCTCACGTCAAAGTCCGCATTGTGTGCAACCAGAGGCCGATCGCCGCAGAATTCCAGGAATTTGGGCAGAGCTTCCTCTATATTCGGAGCGCCCACCAGCATGGAATCTGTGATGCCTGTAAGCTCAATGATCTTGGGAGTCAGCTTTCGGTGGGGATCTACAAAGGTCTGGAAGGACTCTACGGCCTGTCCGTCTCGGAAGAGGACTGCGCCGATCTCGATGATCACATCATTCTGTGCGGAAAGCCCCGTGGTCTCCAAATCGAAGGCAACAAACTCTCCCTCTAAGGCCATGTTCCCTTCGCCGTGAACCACAATACGGTCATCCACATCGTTAACATAGTAGCCCTCACAGCCATAGAGGATCTTAATGGGCTTATCCGTTCCCGCAACCTTATTCTTGCTGGCCTTCAAAGCCGCCGGGAAGGAGGAGGCAACTCCGTGATCTGTGATGGCAATGGCCTGATGCCCCCACCGGGCGGCAGTGGCTACCACATCCCCGGTTTTGGTCAGGGCATCCATCATGGACATGGTGGTATGCAGGTGGAGCTCCACACGCTTGTCCTTCGCCTTATCCTCTCGCTTGGGAGGCTCCCCGGGGCGGATGGCAAAGGGACGGAGGACCACCTCCTTGGCATATTCGTCATAGTCTATTTTCCCCTGTACACGGATCCACATACCGGGCTTCTTAATACTGTCGGCAATGGGCTTGCCCGTATCTCCCTTGAAATAGCCGCCTACATGAACAGAGCCGGTGTAGTCCGTCATATCAAAGGAAATGATGGTGGCTGTCCCCTGTCGGTTCTGTCTGTGCTCTACGGCAAAGACACGTCCCTCCACAATGACCCGTTCGTCCTGTCGCTCAAGGGAGATATCCTTCATTTGGATCCCGGCACCGAAGAAGGGCTTGCCGTAGATCATGTCGCCCTCAGGCTGAGGGGCTGCCGCCTTGGAAGGAGCGCCTCCCGAGCCGGGAGCCTCTGCAAACTTAGGGGCAGGAACCGCCTTCATGGCCTCCAGACGCATTCTTTCCGTTTCCGCAAAGAAATCCTGAGAGAAATTGCCGCTGTTGCTCTTTACCTGAATTTTGGTCTTGACCCCAAAGCGGTCAAAAATATACCGTTCTGCCTTGGGAAGCAGGGGCAGGATCTCGTCCTTTCCGTTTGCCATAAGGGAAAGGGTGCTCTCCTCTCCCAATTCCCACTTACAGCCTGCAAGGATGGCAGAGCAAGGAGAGTATTCCCGGATCATCATACGGGACAGCTCCCTGCCATCCATTTGATAGAATTCCTCCCGTGGGAATTGGGGCAGGATCTCCACCTCTCTCAGGCTGTAAAGGCCCTGCAAGCCCTCCCTCAGACGGAGAAGCAGTTCAGGAGAAACATAGTGGGAAAAAGCCACCGTCAGATTCATCTGCCGTTGCTCTCTCCGGATCTCCGCATGAAGGATCTGCGCCTGTTCCAACACAGCCAGCAGCTCCCCGGAGGGACGATATTCAAAAAACATAGCCAAAAAAGGAATCTTGTTCATAGTTTCTCCTGTTTCTCTGTATTTCCGAGTTATATGTGTAATATATTTGTCGAAAAACTCGTGATAATCCCGTAATTTCGTCATTGTCGTTTAACGACAATGACTATCACAATAAGATACAGCTTACAGCTTATATTGAATTACCACATTATCCCTGGTTATGTAGCTATATCTATCGTATTCTCCGTCACAATTGGGATAATGGTCAATGATTTCCTGAATTGGGAATCTTACACTAAGCGCACCATCTTTCACATTGCAATAGCATCCGAAAAAATAGCGACCTTGTCCATCTGCTTTATCCCTGAACAGTTCCACACCGTCCAAATTGCGGAAAACGGCATTGCCGTCTGCATCCGCCTCAAGGTACACATTTTCTTGCCGGAAAAGGATGACTACCGGAATGATCGGAGAGTCAAAACGGTCTCTCTCCATAGGGTACTCTCTTTCACCCGACATCTTGCTGCTATCATAAATAAAATCGTATTTCATAATCTTCCTCCGCAAATTCCGGTTCAGGTTATCACCTTTAATAAGCAAACCACAAAATGTAGATTCTGTTTTCATTGAATCATCACTTTGGTCATTGGATAATGCCTCTTTGTTGCTTGGTCGGAACACAACATCTACGGTTATGCTTACTAAAGGTTATAGCCTAAATTCCGATTTGTCGCTCTGTTCATCAATATTCCACCGCACCCTTGGCTCTCCCTCCGGGAGAGCTGGTGCGAAGCGCCTGAGAGGGCTCACTGCACCGATTCCATCTACAAACTACCCACAGAACCACTGCACCGATTCCTTATACGAAACAACATTCCTGCACGAACTGTCTGCACATCCCTCTCCCCCTCCCTTCGGGAGGTACCTCTCCCGGAGGGAGAGGCAAGGGCTGTGAGCAAACTTAAAACATCTCGACAAATCGGAATTTAACCGTATCGGTTTTCGTCTTCTTGAGATTCGACGGAAGCTGCCGCCTCGATTTTTGCATCCACAATTTTTCTGACAGCTTCCGGTCCGTTAGGGCCACAAAATGCATCCATCAGCTCATTGAACTCGGGATGATCGCCGGGCGTGACGGCAGCTTTTCGAATACGTGACTGTTCAACGATTGAAAGAATGAAATCAAGCCCCAAAATTGCAAGTCCGATCCATAGGCAAGACTTTATCCAAATTCCGACAATGCAAAGGATTATCCCGGGAACAGACAGATAGAAAAAGTGGAACAAGAAATTCGTTATAACAAAGAGCCAAAACATTTTTGTGGGATATTTTCTTTCCATTTTGTGCCTCCATGATTTCATCGGTTAGACAAATTCAAGTTTACCATGGAATTCGGAACATATACACAATTCGTAGCAACCGGCATTGCTCGGCGCTACAGGGATGGAATTAGCCGCATTGGAGGATCAGCCAGATGCGGTCAAAGCGACGGGCGAGAAGATCTTCCTTACGAATCCAGAAATAGATATGTCCGCAGTCACCAAACATGAGCTCATATCCCTCTGTGGACACTGTTCCCATTTGGAACAGAAGTCTCCAATCCTTTGCTTTCCTCTTAATGTCCTCTTTTTCTTCCTCGGACACCTTGGCATACCCTTCCGAGTCCCCGGTGTAATGCCCACGAGCAATCATTTCGCATTCTTCTTCCATAGGACCCTGGATCAAATCGGGATATCCTAAAAGCTTTGCGCGATCTCCCATCTCATCCGGTTCACAGCCCAATTCTCCGCAGTATTCATCATAGGCATCCCAATCCTCAAAAACCTCATCCCCCAATTGTTTGGTCACATCCAACTCTGCAAAGCTCTCATAGGCAGGTAAACTGATATGAGCCGAGAAAGAAACCGCACACTCGGGCAAGATCCCTTCTTCCTCAAGTTCCTTGGGCAGAGGGGTCGATCGGAGCGTTGTAGTATCCGGGAAATAGTAAACCTTTGCACAGCCCCGATCTGCGACATCAAAACCCCAGGGCATGGAAGTGACCTCATAGAAAAAGCTCAGCAATCCTGTTTTGGGCAGAAGCCCCTCCTGATCATAGGTCGCAACATCCTTCAGGTTGATCTGTGCCAGAAATGCCAGCGGACGAAGCTTCACACTATCGTCGCGGTAGTCCTTCCCCTCAAATTTCGGCCAGAGAAACTCCGCCGGAAGGTCAGGCTGACCACCGAGCTTGCTGGAGCCTACAGGCAAAGCCTCTTCCGTCTTGCTGTATGATAAGCGGATCTCCTGTTTGGAAAGTTCGGAAATGACCTCTTCCAATGTACGGTTCTCCTTAAGTACTTCCTCCGGGGTGTCCGATTCTTTTTTTAGGAACTTTTTAAAAAAATTCATAGTAACCTCCATTATTATCGTGAAGTAAGGTAGGAATGAATTGCCTCCATCACTCGGCTGTCATAGAGAAAGCCGTCATGAGACAGTTGGTCTAATAAAACCGTCTCAGGGGTATGTGGGAAGGCCTCTGCAAGATTCAGTGCAAGAGGGTAAGGGATGACTTTATCATCCCGAGAGGCAACGATCAGGGGAGCAAGCTCAATTTCCCGTGCATAGGACAGGGAATCCAATTGAAACCGAGCCAAGTGCTTCAACGGACCGTGGAAAATGTTGAGTGCATCGTTATACAAGCTCAAGCCTCTGTCATAAGGAGCCAACAGGATCAAACCTTGGATATTCCGCTGTGTTGCAAGATAGTTTGCCACCCCTGTGCCAACGCTGTATCCCAAAACGGAAATTCGCTCCCGATCCACACAGTCCAGTTCCGAAGCATAGTCATAAACCTCCAAAGCCGCTGCAAAGAGAGCGCTTTCCGAAGGTCTGCCGTCACTGAGACCGTAGCCGGGATAATCTACAAAAAGGACATGGTGATTCTCGAAATAAGAGAAGTGATGCATCCCATCTAAGAGCTGCATGGTATTGGAGGCGTTTTGGCCATTTCCTCCAAAGAGCAGGAGAAGAGGTCCCTTCTCTTCCTCGGAATTCTTCCGTAGCCAACCGTGAAGCCGTCCGCCTCTGTGAGGGATCTGTAGCTCTGTAAAGGCATCCTTCTGTCTCAATGCCTCACAGGCAGTCTCGTCATGCCACGGATAGAAGAACAGATAGGGTTGTACCAGCAATATTACCGCAACAACAAACCCCAATAGACCCGTAATGATAAGAGTCCAATACAGTCTCTTTTTGTGTAAACTCATGGCACTGTTTGCAACTTACATACGGTCTATGTACCGCAGGAGGGTGGGGAGAAGCTCGTCATAGGGGAGCTTCTCTTTCAGCTCGCCCTTCACAAAAATCACGCCGCAGCCGTCGCCGCCGGCGATGCCGATGTCCGCTTCTCTTGCCTCACCGGGGCCGTTGACGATACAGCCCATGACCGCTACGGTCAGTTCCTTTTGGCAATCCTGCAAGGATTCCTCCACCCGATTGGCAAGGCCGATCAGGTCGATCTTGGTTCTGCCGCAGGTGGGACAGGCAATGAGATTCACACCGGTTTTCCGAAGACCCGCTGCCTTGAGGATCGCCTTTGCCGCTACTACCTCACGGACAGGATCTGCGGTAAGGGACACACGGATAGTATCGCCGATGCCCATGCACAGGAGCCCACCGATGCCCATAGCAGACTTGATGGTTCCCATATATTCCGTACCGGTCTCTGTGACACCTACATGGAGAGGGTAGTCTACCTTCTCGGACATGAGGCGGTAGGCCTGCATCATAAGGGGAACATTACTGGACTTCATAGACAGGCAAATGTCGGTAAAATCGTACTTTTCCAATAAGGCCGCATGCTCCAAGGCGCTTTCCACCAAGGCCTCCGGGGTGGGATGGCCGTACTTTTCCAGCAGTCTCTTGTCCAAAGAACCGCCGTTGACACCGATGCGGATGGGGATCTTGTGTGCCTTACAGCAGTCTACCACAGCCTTGACCCGATCTTCCCCACCAATGTTGCCGGGGTTAATGCGGATCTTGGATGCACCGCCTTCTGCGGCGGCAATGGCAAGGCGGTAATCAAAATGAATGTCTGCCACCAAGGGCAGAGGGGAAGCAGCGGCAATTTGGGCAAAGCCCTTTGCCGCCTCCAAATCCGGCACCGCCAGACGGGCGATCTCACAGCCTGCATCCTTCAGTGCTTGAATTTGTGCTAAGCTGCCCTCCACATCTGTGGTGGCAGTGTTCAGCATAGATTGAATTACAACAGGCGCGCCCCCACCGATGAGGACAGAGCCTACGGAAATTTGTTTTATCATAGGATTTCCCTTTCTCTGTGTCAGAACAGATTCCAAACATCCTTAAAGGTGATCAGCAGCATTAGGCCAATGAGGAGAATCATGAAGAAGCCGTTGAGATAACCCTCGTACTTGGGGTCGATCTTCCGTCCCAAAAGCTTCTCTACAGCGGCAGTGATCAGGAGGGTCACCACTCTGCCGCCGTCCAAAGCGGGGATGGGCAGAAGATTCATGACACCCAGATTAATGCTGATCATAGCGAAGATATACAGTACATTCAGAAGTCCCAGACCAACCGTCTCAGACTGAGTTCCTGCCTGAGCCACTACATCCACCACACCTACGATGCCGGTGACATTCTTCACAGACTCCCGACCGCTGAACAGGTCGCCCAGCGTCAGCCAAACGATTCTGCCCACATTGATGCATTCATTGTAGGTATACTTGAGGACAGAGCCCAAGCTCCGCTCTTCAAAGTGTCCGAAGCTCAAGCCGTAGAGAAGACTGCCGTCCTGTCCCACATAATCACGCTTCATGGTCACGTCTTCCAGAAGTACCTTTTGTCCGTCACGAATGACGACGATATCATGGACACCTTCGGGATTCCGATCCAGGAAGTAGCCCTCGTAGCCACGGACGAGAACCCTTCTGCCGTTGATCTTGTAGAATTCATCCCCAAGCTGAATCTGTTGGGCAAAGGGTCTTCCCTCTTCAATGCTTGTGACCGTAGAGGTAGGAATGCCGTGTTGGAAGTAAATGCCCACAAACAACAGCATCATCAGGAAGCCTACAATGAAGTTCATGGTCGCACCGGCAACCAGAATGATCACACGCTGCCATACCTTTGCATTGCCGAAGGCTCTGGGATCTTCGCTTCCCTCGTCCTCTCCCTCCATGGCGCAGTAACCGCCCAGAGGGATACAACGCAGGGCATACAGAGTCTCTCCCTTCTGCTTCTTCCAGATAGCGGGGCCCATGAAGAGGGAAAATTCATTGACCTTTACCCCACTGAGCTTTGCGGTAATAAAATGTCCGAATTCGTGAGCAAGGATCAGTACACCAAAGGCCAAAACAGAAATCAGAATATAAAATACTGTCATCAAAACAATTCACCTCACAGGAGCTTGCCTACAAGGGCTCTTGCTTCCCTGTCGGCATTTAGGATCTGGGTCAGATCCGGATTTTCAATAAAAGCTACCCCATCCATAGCCCCACGAACCAAACGGGGAATGTCATAGAAGCCGATCCTGTCTTCCAAGAACAGGGCTACTGCCGCCTCGTTGGCACCGTTCATAACGGCACAGGCCGTACCTCCCCGTAAGGCCGCTTCCTTGGCGAGAGCCAAACAGGGGAAGGCCTCTTCATCGGGCTTGTGGAAGGTCAGATCACCGCAGGTAAACAGATCCAGAGGCTCTGCGGGGTTCTCCACACGGTGGGGGTAAGTCATGGCCAAACGGATAGGGACTCGCATATCGGGGACACCTAACTGCGCCATAACCGCACCGTCACGGAATTCTACCAGAGAGTGGATAATACTCTGTCTGTGGATCACCACATCCACCTGATGCAGGGGCAGGTCGTACAGACGCATGGCCTCGATGACCTCCAAGCCCTTGTTCATCAGGGTGGAACAGTCAATGGTGATCTTGTTGCCCATTTTCCAGTTAGGATGCTTAAGGGCATCGGCCTTGGTAATGTGCTGTAATTCTTCGGGCTTCTTGCCGAAGAAAGGGCCGCCGGAGCAGGTCAGGATGATCCTGCGTACCTCTTCCTTCCCATGAGAACCCATGAGACACTGGAAGATGGCAGAATGCTCGGAGTCTACAGGGATAATCTCTGCCCCGTATTCCTTGGCAGCAGCCATAACCAGCTCTCCTGCACATACAAGGGTCTCCTTGTTGGCAAGGGCAATGCGCTTCTTCTTGGCAATGGCGGCCAAGGTGGGGCGCAAACCCAACATGCCTACCACGGCCGTCACCACCGTATCTGCGCTTTCATATTCTGCGGCGGCAATGAGCCCTTCCATGCCATACATGACACGGGTGCTGTCACCCAGTTCAAATTGGAGCTTTTCTGCCGCTTCCTTGGTGGACATAACCGCCAGTTCAGGCTTAAATTGACGGCACTGCTCTACCATGAGCTCTACATTTGTGCCGGCAGTCATGGCAACTACCCGAATCGGGAGCTGTTCTACGACCTCTAAGGTCTGTCTACCGATAGAGCCGGTAGAGCCTAAAATAGATACATTCTTTGTCATATCACTTCACCGCAAAGGGGATCAGCAGCAGTAAGAGCTCCACCAGAGGTGCTACCATCATGGTGCTGTCAAAGCGATCCAGAATGCCGCCGTGACCGGGCATCAAATTGCCGTAATCCTTGATTTTTACCTGCCGCTTAATGACAGAGAGGGTCAGATCTCCCACAATGGAAGCCCCTGCGCCCAAAAGCCCGTAAACAGCGGCATAAACATAATTCACCTGTGTAAAGCCGAAGCATTTGTTGAGAAGCAGGGTATAACCCATCATCGCCAGAATATTGATAAGGGCGCCGCCGATCGCACCCTCCACGGTCTTCTTGGGGCTGATCACAGGAGCTAACTTATGCTTGCCCAAGGCCCTGCCTACAAAGTAAGCACCGCTGTCTGCCACCATGGACAGGAGGAAGGCAACCAGAATGTAGAACTGTCCCCCATCCATAGCACGGAGACGAACCAGAGAGCCAATGAGGAAGGGATAGAGGAAGCCTGCAAAAAGCACAGCGGCAATGGACTGCACCTTGATCTTTCCATGCCCTGCCAACAGCTCGCAGAACAGAGCTGTTCCAAAGAGGAAAATCCCCCCAAGGGCAGCAAGCCAAAGTCTCTCACTGTCCCAAATTCCACAGCCCTTCACCCAGGACCACAATACCACAGCCCCAGCCATGAGGCCGGTGAATGCTACCGCCCGTTTATTCCTCCAGAGTCTGGTTCGCCACAGCATTTCATAGGCGGCGATCATACAAGCCGCACCAAAGAGGCAAGCTGTCCCAAGAGGGGGCAGGAAGAGAACGATGGCAAGCAGCAGAGGCAGGCCCACTACTGCAGTTAAAATTCTTGTTAACATGATTATACGCCTCCAAAGCGGCGCTTACGACTATTATAAGCCGCAATCGCCTGTTCTAATTCCTCGGGCCCGAATTCCGGCCACAAAACATCTGTAAAGTAGTATTCCGCATAGGCGCTCTGCCACAGCAGGAAGTTGGAGGTACGAAGCTCGCCGCCGGGACGGATCACCAGCTCCGGATCGGGAACTCCCTGAGAGTACATGAGATCGGAAAGCATGGCCTCTGTCAGCTCCTCCGGCTTTCTCTTCCCCTCGGCACATTCCTGTGCAAAGATCTGAGCGGCACGTACCACCTCGGCTCTGCCACCGTAGTTGAGGCAGAAGTTGACCTGAACCCCCTCATACTTGGCAGAACGCTCCACAGCCTCCCGTGCCTCCTTCTGCAAGGCAGGAGACAAACGGCTCAGATCCCCGAAGAAGCAGAACCGAACCCGATTCTTTTCCATATCTCGGATGGCTTCCCGAAGATAATTCTCCAAAAGCTCCATAATGGCATTGACCTCTTCCTCCGGCCGCTTCCAGTTCTCCGTAGAGAAGGCGTAAACCGTCAGATACTTCAGGCCGATAGACTTGGCGTAGTTGGCTATGGTACGGAAGGCCTCCGCACCTACCTTGTGTCCTGCCTGTCGAGGCAGACCACGCTTCTTTGCCCATCTGCCGTTGCCGTCCATAACAATGGCAATATGGGTAGGCACAGGTCTCTCGGACGCTATTTTCTCTTTTTTATTAAACAATTTAGAAAACATATCTTACTCCATAATTGAATAATCTTATCAAATTCCGATTTTTCAGGAAAAATCCCCCTTTTCGGGGTTTTGGTGTTCATGGTCTTCTGCCATGAATCAGCGGTGGAATACACACCCCTGTGAAGGGTAAGCAAAATCGGAATTTATGAATTAGCCGTGAATATACTGTACGCCTACATTCCCCATTGAGGTAAAGCCGGCTTTTGCAAATGTTCTCTTATCGCTGACGCAATAAACATAGTTACCATTTTGTGCAAGAATATAGTAATCATCAGGGTACATTCCGCAGTACAGGTCGAAAATTTTGGGGGCATCCGCAGAAGATAATCCATATACTATATCAATAAATCTATCTCCCTTTTGAGCCAAAATGCGGTCAAGGGTTAAATCAGAGCCCTCCACAGAGCTAAGGGTTGTAATGGTATATCCGCTGTTTTCCAGATTTTCCACAAGGCTTTCACGCCCCGGTACGATCTTGTCCGGATCCGGCATAGAGGTATGAGAAGAGCCGCAAGCGGTCATGGAAAGAAGCACCAGTATAACGAGGAAGGCTGAAAAGATATTCTTTCTCATCAATAACTCTCCTTATGTTCAGAAACGGGGGCAGACGAAATGTCCGCCCCCGGGAAACACAATAGTCTATTACAGCTCCATGAGCTCCTTTTCCTTAACGGCACAGACTTCGTCCACTCTCTTGATATACTTGTCGGTCAGGTCCTGGAGATCCTTCTCTGCCTTCTTCTGGTCGTCCTCGGTGATCTCGGAGTTCTTCTTCAGCTTCTTGATATAGTCCATGGCATCACGGCGGATGTTGCGAACGGCAACCTTGCCGTCCTCGCCGTACTTCTTGACCTGCTTGACCAGATCCTTACGACGCTCCTCGGTGAGCTGGGGGAAGCTGAGGCGGATGACTCTGCCGTCATTCTGGGGGTTGATGCCCAGGTCGGAAACCTGAATAGCCTTCTCGATCTTCTTGAGCAGGCTGGTATCCCAAGGCTGGATCACAAGAGTACGGGCATCGGGAGAGGAAATAGAGCCGACCTGACCAATGGGGGTCTCCTGGCCGTAGTACTCCACAGTGATACGGTCAAGTACCTTTGCATTGGCACGACCGGCACGGATGGCGCCGAAATCCTCCTGAAGGATCTCGATGGACTTTTCCATCTTTCTGGTAAATTCCTTAAAATCAACTGACATATTATTGTTCCTCCTTAACAATTGTTCCGATCTTCTCACCCATGACGACTCGGTAGATGTTCTCCGGGTCCTTCAGGGCAAAGAGAATAATAGGCATATGGTTGTCCATAGACAGGGATGTTGCGGTAGAGTCCATGACCATGAGGCGCTTTGCAAGAACCTCTGCATAGCTGATCTCGTCATACTTCACCGCATCGGGGTTCTTGGCAGGATCGTCGGAATAGACGCCGTCCACATTCTTGGCAAGCAGGATGGCATCGGCATTGATCTCTGCCGCCCGGAGCACCGCACCGGTGTCCGTGGAGAAGAAGGGATTGCCTGTACCACAGCCAAAGATGACCACACGTCCCTTTTCCAAATGGCGGATGGCCTTGCCTCGGATGTAGGGCTCTGCAATACGGCTCATCTCAATGGCGGTCTGCACACGAACCTCTACTCCCCGCTGTTCCAGACTGTCGGCAACTGCCATGCAGTTAATCACCGTTGCCAGCATGCCCATGTGGTCTGCTCGAGTCCGCTCCATGCGGTCTCCGCCGTCCTTCAGGCCACGCCAGAAGTTGCCGCCGCCGACAACGATGCCAACCTGCACCCCGGCTTCTACGCACTTCTTCACAACGTCACACACACTGCCGATGACGTCAAAATCCAACCCCCGGTGCTTGTCTCCCGCCAGGGCTTCGCCACTGACTTTGAGGAGCACACGACGGTATTTCGGCTCATTCATGGTCTACCACTCCTTATTTCTGAATTGGGTCTGCATCTATTCTATAATAAATCGGGCTTTTTGACAAGCACAAACTTACAATTTCACAAAATGTTTTTATTTTTTTCTATTCTGTACGGAAACCGTATTGCAGATTTGGGAATTTTGATATATAATAATATGAAACTACTTTGAAAAGAGGACAACACTATGGCAGAGATCAAGAATTTTATCGAAGCTTTTGTAGAAGAAGATATTGGCCCCGGCGGTCAGTATGAGGGCATGCAGGTCCATACCCGTTTCCCGCCCGAGCCCAACGGCTATCTCCACATCGGTCACTGCAAGGCTCTGTGCATCGACTTCGGCACTGCCGAGAAGTTCGGCGGCATCTGCAACCTCCGTATGGACGACACCAACCCCACCAAGGAGGATGTGGAATATGTTGAGGCCATCAAGGAAGACATCCACTGGCTGGGCTTTGACTGGGATGACCGTTTCTACTATGCTTCTCAGTATTTCGACAAAATGTACGAGTGTGCAGAGGATCTGATCCGCAAGGGTCTGGCCTATGTCTGCGAGCTGACTCCCGAGCAGATGCGGGAATACCGCGGCGATCTGAACACCCCCGCCCGCAGTCCCTACCGTGACCGTCCCATAGAGGAAAGTCTGGATCTGTTCCGCCGCATGCGTGCAGGAGAATTCCCCAACGGTGCTATGACCCTCCGTGCCAAGATCGATCTGGCCTCCGGCAACTTCAACATGCGTGACCCCGCCATCTACCGCATCAACCACATGCACCATCACACCACCGGGGACAAGTGGTGCATCTATCCCATGTACGACTTCGCCCATCCCATTGAGGATGCTATGGAGCATATCACCCACTCCCTGTGCTCTCTGGAATTCGAGGCACACCGCCCCCTGTACAACTGGGTGGTAGACAACTGCGATCTGCCTGCCAAGCCCCGTCAGATCGAGTTTGCCCGTCTGGGCATCAACTATACCGTCATGTCCAAGCGTAAGCTCCGCCTGCTGGTAGAGACCGGTCGGGTCAACGGCTGGGACGATCCCCGTATGCCCACCCTCTGCGGTCTGCGCAGAAGAGGCTATACCCCCAAGTCCATCCGCAACTTCTGTGAGCGCATCGGTGTTGCCAAGGCCGCTTCCACTGTGGAATATGCCTTCTTAGAGCACTGCCTCCGTGAGGATCTCAACGAGACCGCCGCCCGTGTCATGGCAGTTCTTAAGCCCATCCGCCTGACCGTCACCAACTATCCCGAGGGACAGAGCGAGCTCTTCGAGGTAGAGAACCATCCCAACTATCCCGAGATGGGTAACAGACAGATCAGCTTCTCCCGTGATCTGTGGATCGAGGCTGACGACTTTATGGAAGAGAAGGTGGGCAAGTTCTTCCGTCTCTTCCCCGGTAACGAAGTCCGCCTGAAGGGTGCTTATGTGGTCAAATGCACCGGCTTCAAGAAGGACGAGGAGGGCAACCTCATCGAGGTTCTCTGCGAGTACGATCCCGACTCCCGTGGGGGCGATCCCGCAGACGGCAGGAAGATCAAGTCCACCATCCACTGGCTGGATGCCCACACCGCCGCCGATGCCGAGGTTCGTCTGTATTCCAACCTCTTCACCGATCCCGATCCCGACGGCGCAGACAAGGACTTCTTAGAGTGCCTGAACCCCGAATCTCTGGAGATCCTCTCCGATTGCAAGGTAGAGGCAAGTCTGGTAGATGCCAAAGCTCCCGCTGCCTTCCAGTTCATGCGTCTGGGCTACTTCTGCCCCGATAAGGACTCCACTCCCGAACACCCCATCTTCAACCGCTCCGTCAGCCTGAAGGACAGCTTCAAGCCCGCAAAATAAGCTCCCACAGAACCGCACAAAACCGTGCGGTTCTGTTTTTTGGGTCGCCCTCATACCAATTCAAACAAGTATAAATTTCCCTGTGCGGCATCCCCCTTGGGAGGAAAACAAAAACTCTCTCGGAGCTTTGATCCTTCGAGAGAGCTTCTGTGATTTTCACTTGACAAAGTATGCCTTAGGGTGTGTTGTGTTTCTCCTCTTTGTAACAAAATCACAGAAGGATCTCGGAAACTGTTGTATAATACAGATACAAAATAAAACATAGGAGGACACAAACATGTCAGCTGTACATATTACGCAAAACAATTTCGAATCCGTAGTGATGCAATCGGAAAAGCCCGTTCTTCTGGACTTCTGGGCTCCATGGTGCGGCCCTTGCCGTATGGTTCTGCCTCTCGTAGAGGAGATCGCCCTTCAGCGTGAGGACATTCTGGTGGGTAAGGTCAATGTAGACGAAGAGCCGGAGCTTGCCACTCGTTTTGAGGTCATGAGCATCCCCACCTTGGTGGTTATGAAGGACGGAAAGCCTGTCAATCGCTCTGTGGGCGCCAAGACCAAGTCCGGCATCCTTGCCATGCTGTAACAAAGGGGACTTATTCCCCTGCCAGCTCCCTTAGCTTATCCGGCAGAAGAATGGTGATGCTTCCTCGGGTCAGCTCTACCATCCCTTCCCCACGGAAGTAGCGGAGCATTCTGGTCACTACCTCACGGGCGGTTCCCATATGATTGGCGATCCGCTCGTGAGTCATATTCAGCACAGAGCTCCCCTCTACCTGCTGTTCCTGCAGCAGGAAGGCCGCCAAGCGTTTGTCCATGCTTTTCCACATGATCTGCTCCATGAGCCACATAAGCTCGGTAAAATTACCGCTGAGCAAATTCCTGGCATAGTTGGATACCGCAAGGGACTCGTCCACCAGATTGCGGAACAGGCAGGCGGGAATGCTCCAGAATTCCGTATCCTTCTCTGCCTCGATCATAATTTGGAACTGCAGATCCGGCATGACACAGGAGGCACTGAGCAGGCTCACATCATAGGCAAAAAGCCGTCCCACCGTGATCTCTCTGCCATCCTCCGACAGGAGGTAGGCTCGAAGCTGTCCCGCGCGCACCAGCACAAGCCCCAGACAGGATGCACTGCTGCTGTGGATCAGCTCTCCCTGAGACACCTTCCGAAATTCTATTGCGCCGGCAACCCTCTCCTGCTGTTCCCGGGTCAGCTTGTTCCAAATCGGCAAGTATTGGCTAAATTCCATATTGATACCCCCTCGGTTCTTTGTAATCATTATATCTTCCCTCCCCTGTCCCGTCAATGGCACAGTGAAGATTTTTTCAATTGACATTTTCCGCAGTTCTGTTATACTAAAAGAAAAAACGGAGGCTTCGCCATGTTTGATTTTACAAGTATTATGGATCGCAAAGGCATGGATGCCATTGCAGTTGACAGCGTGGGACGTATGCCCGGCTTCGCCCCGGATGGCCCGTCGGAGGGCTTCGATCTGATCCCCATGTGGGTGGCAGATATGAATTTCCCCACAGTTCCCACCATTACAGAGGACATCTCTCAGAGACTTGCTCACCCGGCCTTCGGCTATTTTTCCCCCAGAGAGGAATATTATGATGCCATCATCCGTTGGCAGAACCGCCGCAATGGGGTAGAGGGCTTGACCGCAGAATGTATCGGCTATGAAAATGGTGTTTTGGGCGGTGTGATCAGCGCCCTGAACGTCATGTGCTCCCGTGGGGAGAAGGTTCTGGTCCACTCCCCTACCTACATCGGCTTCACCCATTCCTTGGAAAATAACGGCTATCGCATCATCCACAGCCCCCTGCATCGGGACGAAGAGGGGATCTGGCGGATGGATCTGCAGGATATGGAGAAGAAGCTAAAGGAGCACGACATTCATGCCGCCATTTTCTGCTCTCCCCACAATCCCTGTGGCAGAGTATGGGAGCCTTGGGAGATCCGTCAGGCCATGGAGCTCTTTGAGCGCTATGGGGTGCAGGTCATCTCCGACGAGATCTGGTCCGATCTGATCTTAGAGGGCTACAAGCACACCCCCACCCAGAGCGTATCGGAATATGCCAAATATCATACTGTTGCCCTCTACGCCCCCTCCAAGACCTTCAATCTGGCAGGTCTGATCGGTAGCTATCATATTATCTACGACCCCATCCTCCGCAGCAGGGTCAGACGGGAAAGCAGCCTGAGCCACTATAATTCCATGAATGTCCTGTCCATGTACGCCCTGATCGGTGCCTATACCCCGGAGGGTGAGGCTTGGCTGGAGGAGCTGCGACAGGTGCTGACCGAGAATGTCGCCTTTGCCCACAGCTATATAGAGGAGCACTTCCCCGGTGTGGAGTGCTTCCGTCCCCAGGGAACCTATATGCTCTTCCCCGATTGCACCCTTTGGTGTGAGAAGCACGGTGTGGACATCGAAGAGCTGGAGCATCGTGCATGGAAGTGCGGTGTGGCAGTACAGGACGGACGGATGTTCCACGGCCCCTGCCACCTGCGGCTGAATCTGGCACTGCCCAAGAGCCGTGTGGAAGAAGCTCTCCGTCGGATGAAAGAGCACGTATTTATTCCCTGATCTCACAAAACCCTCAACAGGAGGCAAAGTAATGCAATATTTTATCACCTTTTTGGAAGGCATCATTACCTTCCTTTCCCCCTGTCTGCTTCCTATGCTGCCCATCTACATCTCCTATTTTGCAGGCGGCGGCATCCGCAGCAGTAGAAAAACCCTTGTAAATGCACTGGGCTTTGTCCTGGGTTTCACCCTGACCTTTACGCTCATGGGCGCTTTGGCCGGTACTGTGGGAAGCTTCCTTCGGGAATATCAGACCGCAGTGAATCTGGTTTCCGGCCTGATTGTGATCCTCTTCGGTCTGCACTTCCTGGGGCTGTTCCAACTGAGCTTCTTCCGTGGCAACCGATCTTCCGCCCCGAAGGACATGGGCTTCTTCTCCGCTTTGGTATTCGGTCTGGTCTTCTCTGTAGGCTGGACTCCCTGCGTAGGCGCTTTCTTAGGCTCTGCCCTTATGCAGGCCTCTCAGCAAGGCAGCACCCTTACGGGAATGCTTATGCTGCTGTGCTACTCCTTAGGTCTGGGAATTCCCTTCCTCTTCAGCGCCATCCTCATTGACCGATTGAAAAGCGCTTTTGATTGGGTCAAGAAGCACTATAAGCCCATTAACACCCTCAGTGGCATTGCCCTGATCCTTGTGGGTCTGCTTATGGCAAGCGGCCTTTTGGGGAAGCTGCTGAACATCCTGAGTTAAGGAGGATCCTATGAAAAATAAATCCCTGCTGTTCCTTTGCCTGGGTCTCATCGCCCTCATGGTCGTTGCCGCCCTTCTCTACAATTCTCTGGGGCAGGACTATCTGCCGGAGCAGTTATCTACCCAAGCACCTACCACACAGCCTGCCTCCACAGAGCCTCTCACCGAGGGTAGCACCACAGCTCCCACGGAAGCCCCTACGGATGCTCCCGTTTCGGAGGAGAGCAGTACAGAGCCCACTCCCACAGAGCTGCCCCTTGCCCCGGATTTTACCGTCTACACCTTGGACGGTGCAGAGGTCAGGCTGTCGGACTTCCTCGGCAAGCCCGTAGTCCTGAATTTCTGGGCAAGCTGGTGCGGCCCCTGTCAGAGCGAAATGCCGGATTTTGATGCCGCCTATCAGGAATTGGGAGAGGACATCCACTTCCTTATGGTGAATATGACAGACGGCTCCCGTGAAACGGTGGATACCGCCTCTGCCTTCCTGACCCAAGAGGGCTATACCTTCCCGGTATATTATGACACCGCCTCCGAAGCCGCCATCACCTACAGTGTCTATTCCCTGCCCACCACCTATTTCATTGATAGCCAAGGCCATGCCATTGCCCAAGCCACCGGTGCCATCAACGCAGAAACCCTCCAACGGGGCATCTCCATGATCTACCCTGCCGAATAGACTTTCCCCGATACCGAAATTTGTACAAAACCAAGTCCACACATTTCATTAAAACAAGCCGATCCGAAGCTTCCCTGCCTCGGATCGGCTTATGATAATATTATTCTCTGTACAGGGGCATGCTCATGCATCTGGGGCCGCCTCTGCCGCGAGAGAGCTCGCCGCTGGGGATCCGCAGAACCTCGATGCCTGCGTCCTCTAAGAGCTTGTTGGTCACATAGTTCCGGTCATAGGCGATAATGGTGCCGGGCTTGATGCACAGGGCATTGGAGCCGTCGTTCCACTGCTCTCTCTGGGAGGCAATGGTATCACCGCCGCCACAGCGCAGGAGCTTGACCTGATCCACACCGCAGGCATCGGCAAGAGCCTCCTCTGCGGTGCAATCACATTCCCGTACATTCAGGCCGTTCTTCCCCGGAGTCAGCTCATAAATCTTCAGGAACTCCAGAATATGAGGATGGATAACAAATTTGTCTGTATCCACCTGAGTCAGCACCGTATCCAGATGCATAAAGGCACGGCGATTGGGAATATCGAAGGCCATGACCCGACGGATCTGTGCGCTCTCATCTGCAAAAATGTTGGAAGCCAAGCGCTCAATGGCCTCCGGCATGGTTCTCTGGGAAATGCCTACCGCAATGGTGTCGGCACTGAGATTGAGAATATCGCCACCCTCCAGAGAGAAGGGCTCTTCGGGCGTGAAATAGAAGGGTACCTGTCCTGCATAATCCGGATGGTTACGGAGTATGTAATTGGTATAAATGGTCTCCCGATTCCGAGTGACGGAATACATATGATGGACGGAAGCACCGCCGCCAATGGAGGCGAAGGGATCTCTGGTAAAATAGAGATTGGGAATGGGATCCAGTACGAAATGGGATCGGTTGTGGCGCAGAGAGGCCAGAGACTTCTCTCTCCGCTGGGGAAGCTCGTCAAAACGGACACCTGTCATGGTCTTCAGAACCATCTCATGGGTGGGCAGAGCCAGCAAAAGCTCCGACAGCTCCTTGGCATAGCTCTCTGCCACAGCACCGCTGAAGCGGATAAAATCCATGACAAAGCGCTCTCGCAGATCGGCATTGTCTCCCAGTGTCCGGGCTGTCAGCTCCGACAGGTAAAGCACCTCGACACCCTGCTCTCTCAGGATACGGGCGAACTGATCATGCTCCTGCTGTGCTCCCTGTAAATAAGGAATGTCATCAAACAGCAAATGCTCCAGAGCATTGGGAACTAACTGCTCCAGCTCCCTGCCCGGTCTATGAAGTAAAACTCTCTTCAGAGGTCCGATTTCGCTTCTTACGTTAATTGCCATCTTTGCCCTCCATCTGCAATTCTTTCCCGCATTCCCGAACGGACTCTCCTTCCGAAGGATCTTCATTCAGGTCGAAAGATACTTCGTTTAGTTTACCATAGTTTGCTCAAAAAATCAATCCTTATTTATTAATTTCTACAACAAATGACCAATATCGGCATTTCTTCCCTTCTTATCCCCTACAGAGGATATTCTCGAAATCATCCGCAGGAAGCAGGACAGTGGGTCGGCGCTATTCCCCAAGGGTGGCAGAGGCCTAACGGGCGCCCTTGTCATAGGGGATGCCCAGCGCCTTGGGGGCAAGAGATCTCTTAGAGCTGAGGGCCAAAACGCCCAGTGCGATCACATAGGGAAGCATATTGTATACCACAGAGGGCAGCTCCAGCCTTGTCAGAAGATCGAAGCCGGAATATACATTGCCCAGTGCGCGGAAGAACCCGAAAAGCATAGCCGCAAGACCGATCTGCAAAGGATGCCAGTGTCCAAAGATCATCACTGCCATAGCAAGGAAGCCAAAGCCGGATACTCCGTTTTCAAACTTCCACACACTGACACCGGCTGTGATATACACCAAACCACCGATCCCACCCAGTACTCCGGAGAGGAGGACACCGGTGTAGCGCATTTTGTTCACATTCACACCTACAGAGTCCGCCGCCTGAGGATGCTCTCCGCAGGCTCTCAGCCGCAGACCGCCGGAGGTTTTATAGAGATAGAGAAAGCTCAGTACCAGAGCGGCAAGAGCAACCAATACGAACAGGTTGAAATCGAAACTGCCGATTTTTGCGATCAAAAGATCCTTCGCACCGGGATAGGCGATATCGGAGGTCGTGTCCTTCCCACCGGAAAGGGCAGAATTCATAGCCTTGACCCCAACGGTAGCCCCTGCCGTTGCCAGCATATTGATGGCAGTTCCCGTAATGGTCTGATCTGCACGGAAGGCAATGGCCGCCACAGCCAGGAAGGCCGATCCAAGGACACCCATAAGGGCGCTTGCAAGGAGTGCGGCAGAGAGCATCCCAAGCACACCGGCCTCCTGCGGCAGGAAGCGGAGCACCAGCGCACCGCCTAAGGCACCGAGAACCATGATCCCCTCCAGACCGATGTTGATCACACCGCTTCGCTCACTGAAGCAGCCCCCCAGTGCCACCAGCAGCAGCACAGAGGCAAATACCAAGGTATATTGCAGTAACAGGATCATTCTACCCTACCTCCTTCCTTTTGGGACATCTGCGCTCTCCCCAAGGCCGATTTTCTGCGAAGAAGCAAGCGAAAACAACCTGCAAAGGCGCAGAGATAAATAATGAGGCTTGCGATCAGATCAGCGATCTGGGGAGAATATAGCCGCAGATCAATATTTCCCCCACCCATAGTAATATGCTGAATAAAGAAAGCACTAAGCATCGCTCCGAAGGGATCTAAGCCCCCCAGGAAGGCTGCGGCGATCCCGCTGAAGCCCACTGCCGGCAGAGCAGACTGTGTGGTAGACCACTGCTCCATACCGGACAGGTAAAGAAGCACTGCCCCCGTACCTGCCAGCGCCCCTGCGATCACCATGACAAGGAGGAGATTTCTCTTCTCGTTCATGCCGGCATATCTGGAAGCATGGAGACTGTGTCCCGTAGCCTTCAGCTCATAGCCAAAGACCGTTTTGCGAAGCACCACCCATACCGCCGCTCCCAGCGCAAGGGTCAGAGGAATCGCGATGGTCACGCTTTTCTCTCGGAAGAACAGTTTCTCCAGCCCCAGAGAGGGAAGCAGAGCCGAAGGATTCACCCCCTGCAGAGCAGGTGTGAACGGGCCGGTGGGATCCTTGATCCCTCCAAGGATCCAATTGGTCAAATACAGGGCGATCCAGTTCAGCATGATCCCGGAGATCACCACATTTACGTTGCAGTATAGCTTCAGCATCGCACAGAGGCCGCCCCAAAGACCTGCGGCAAGAATACCCAAAAGGAGGCACACATACCAGGGCAGGGACCAAGCAATGGCTCCGTACAGTGCGGCACAAGCTCCCACGGTATACTGACCTGCCACGCCGATGTTGAAGAAGCCGCCGCTGTAAGCAAAGATCACGGAAATAGCGCACAGCAGAAGAGGAACGGTACGTACCAAGGTCTGTCCCAAATACTTCAGCATCAGCTTGCCGGGGAAGGCGAAACAGCCGGATAGCACCGCTGTCATCCCCTCTCCTGCGCCGGAGGGCTCGATCAGGAGCAGGACCAGATAGCCCAGCACCAATCCCACCGCCACAGAAAGCAGAGAGGTCAGGAAAGTCTGCATACCGTTGCCGGAAAGAAAGGAATGTCGTACTTTTTTCATCATATAGCCTCCTTCGGAAAAAAATATAGGGAGAGTGAGCTGCCCCACCCTCCCTGTCGGATCATTTAATATTTCCCAGCCACTTCATATCGACATTGGCAGGAGTGGGTTCTGCGGATAAATCGCCGGAAACAGTGATAGTGCCGTCATAAAGGGCAGAAACCATATTGACATAGTCCTCACGGCTGAATTTCCCCTCTTCAAAAAGGGTGCTCTCCGCCAGCTGGACATAATTCTCTCCGGGCTCCTTGGATACGATGCCCAGAGCCTCGATCTTTCCTGCATAGGCCGTCCAGTTATCCTTGACCAGAACCTCCACCAGTGTGTGATAGGTGGTGGGAGCCAAGCCCTTGGTGGCAGAGGTCAGCGTGATGCCTGCGCCGTAATCCTTGTCGATCACAGGAGCCTGATCCACATCCACACCGATGATCTTGCCGCCGGCCTTCTTAGCCGCCTCCGCAACAGAGGTCCAGATGGCGGCACCGCAGGAGAATACCACCTCTGTACCGCTTCCGTACCAAGTGTCCATGACTGCAGTGATGTCTGCGTCACCCCAGAACTGGTTTGCGTAAGCATACTTCATCTCTACCTTGATGCCCAGCTCCTGTGCTGCCGCATCTGCGCCGTGGATGAAGCCATAACCGAAGCGCATGACAGAGGGAACAGCCATGCCACCCAGATAGCCGAGCTTGGTATAGCCCAGCTTCACTGCGGCGTAGCCTGCCATGTAGCCGGAGATCTGCTCTTGGTAGGTGGCGCAGTAAACATTATCCATATACACATAGTCTGTCAGCTCATAATTGTCCGGGTTATTGTCATAGGCGATCCCCCGATTTGCCAAGGCGGCGGAAAGAATATCTGCCTTGGCCACATCCAGAGCAATAAACTTTACATGAGGATACAGCTCGGAAACCTCCGCAATGGTAGCCCCGTGAGTATAGCCGGGGAAAACGATCACATCATAGCCGTCCGCAATGGCACGTTCCGTAGCCGCAATGCGGGCAGAATTATCGTCGGAAATGGGCATATAATACTTAATGTCGCTACTGTACTCTCCGCTGAAGCGCTCCAGAGCCTCCCATGTAGCCTGATTGAAGGATTGGTCGGTAATGTCGTTCAGCCCCGTCACCAGAGCGATCCGATAGGTACCGTCCTCGTTGTCCCGATCGCCGCCACCGCAGGCACACAGGGACAGAGCCATCGCCAGAACCAAAAGCATTGCCAAGAACTTTTTCATGTTTGTTTCCTCCGTATTTTTGTAATAAAACTGCCGTTAGACAGGTTTTGACCGTGATCAGGGCTTCTCCGGGTCAACAATGGTGCCGACCAGCTCCTTCAGCCCTCCGTATTGTGTAGCATTGATCAGGATCTGCCGTCCCTTTCGGGAAATGAGGCCGGAATCTGTCAGAGTCTTCAGGCTACGTGCTACGGTTTTGATATTGAATCCCGTTTCATTGGCAAGGATCTGCTGATTGCCGTCTGTAGACAGGATTCCCTCTGCCCCACAGGCCTCGTAGCGGTGAATGAAGATCTGTGCCAATCTCTCCGGGCCGGGAAGGAATAAATAGGCACGGGACAAGCGCCCTTGCTCCAGAAGGTATTCCCCCATGAGCTTCGATTCATGTCTCAAAGCCACCAGATCGGAAAGAAGCCATTGGGCAAAATGCTCCCGTTCACAGCGCAGGATCACACAAGGCACATTGGTTTTCAGTGTCGTAACATACTCCTTACGCTCCAAGAGTATTTCCATTGCTCCCATAGCGTAAACCTTGTTGAACTGCATAAACTCGTATTCCACACCGGGGAAGCGGTAATCTACTGCCCTGATCGATCCCTTGGCAACAAAAAATACATATCGGGCAATCTCTCCCTCTCGAACAAAGGTCGTATTCTCCGGGATCTGTTCCTGGGTAAAATATTCCAGAAGCTCTCGGGGTGCTGTGGCAAAATAGCGAAGCAAGGCTTCCTTTTTTTCTTCCGGAGCACTGTCCAATATGGGGAATCTTTCAAGAAAATCCTTCTGTGTCATAAAACTACCCTCACCGACCCGATCCAAAAACCGAGCCGACATACACCGTACAAAATGAAATTCACCCGGCTTTTACTCCGGGTGAATCCGAGCGGAATCCCTCAGGAAGCCATATCATACCACAGGCCTCTCTGAGAATTCAAGGACATTTGTCCGTTTTGAAAAATTATTTCAGAAAAAATGCAAAAAGTTTTTTCTCCCCTTCACGTCGGCTGTTTTCTCGGGAAGTTTCTTACATCTGCTCCAAAATTTCCGCCTCTATGCCGTCTTCCAGCAGGGCTGTGGGCTTTACTCGGCAAAGGGTGTTGTGGAGTCCCTCTCCACGGGCGTAGACCTTGACCCCGTTTCGGGCATGGCCTGTGAAAAACTCTCCCTCCGGCTGTTCAAAGAGCACCTCCTGCACCGTCCCCAGCATCGCTCTGTCGAAGCTCTCCCGCAACTCCTTGGCAAGCAAAGCGCCGCAGGCGGCACGGGCGGTCTTTACGCTTTTCAGGATCTGGTCGGGCATAGCCGCCGCCGGAGTTCCCTCCCGTCTGGAATAAGGGAAAATGTGCATAGCCGCAAAGCCGCATCTTCGGGCAAAGGCAAGAGATTCCGCAAACTCCTCCTCCGTCTCCCCGGGGAAGCCCACGATCAGATCCGTGGTAATGGCACAGTCGGGGAAATATCTCCTCAGAAGCTCCACACTTTCATAATATCGGGCGGTATCGTACTTTCTCCGCATCCGCTTCAGTACCGAATCACTGCCGCTTTGCAGACTCAGATGGAACTGGGGGCAGAAATTTGCATATCTGCTCAGAGTCATGCAGAATCTCTCATCAATGACTCTGGGCTCTAAAGAGCCCAGGCGAACACGGGTGTGGGGAACTGCCTTGCAGATGCCCTCACACATTTCCGTGAAGCCTTGACCGTTTTTTAAGTCCCAGCCCCAGGAGGCGATCTCGATGCCGGTAATGACGATCTCCCGATAGCCCCGTTCTGCCAAGGCCTCCGCATCCTTCACCGCCTGCTCCAAGGGCAGACTGCGGACAGGCCCACGGGCATAGGGAATGATACAGTAGGAGCAGAAATTGCTGCAGCCGTCCTGTACCTTCAGCATGGCACGGGTGCGTTCTCCCAGACCTCCCGCAGGCAGATGCTCAAAGCTCCGCCGTTTCAGAGCCTGATCTACCTTGACCTGCTGTTTCTCTCTGTGGGCCTGCAGGAGCATCTGCACAAATTCCTCCCGACCGCTGCTGCCGCCCACCACGTCCACGCCAAGGGCTTCTACCTCCCCGGTGCTGATCTGCGCATAACAGCCGCAGACTCCTACGATGGCATTGGGATGCTCCCTGCGGATACGGCGGATCAGGGTGCGATTCTTCCGATCGGCAATGGCTGTGACGGTACAGGTATTGATAATGTACAAATCGCAGTCCCTCTCTGCCGGCGTATGCCCGAGCCCGATCAACTGCTGTTCCATGGCTTGGGTCTCGTACTGATTGACTTTGCATCCTAATGTATAACATTGAAATTTCATAATTCTCTCCAAAATTCCCCTTAGTTATGTGCTGAAAATTTAACAAAAAACGAATTGCTTTTTGGTATAGAAAAACGCTATAATATCATCCGACGGAACTCTGAGGGCATCCTTCGGCAAGCCCTCGGTTTTCTCGGCTTCTATATTGTATCAATTTTTTGTCCAAATGTATAGCCCCAAATGGAGGAATCTTTATGACCATTCGTCTCGCCTCTGTCAGCGATGTGCGGGAATTCGTTTCCCTTGCCACCGCACAGCCCTACTCGGTTCTTGTGGAAGATGGGGACCGTACCGTAAATGCAACCAGCTTCATGGAGATGTTCACTCTTGATTTTTCCGTTCCCCTGCACCTGAACATTGAAGAAGCGCACAAAGAACACTTCCGCTCTGCCGCGGAAAAATTCCTGATCACAGCCTGAAAACTGCATACTTTCCCCCTCCCCTTCATAGTCTTGTACTGTAATGAAGCGGAGGGATTTTTTTATGAAAACATGGATCATCTTTTTACTCTCCCTGTCTCTGACCCTATGCTGTACTCCCACAGCAGTTGCCGCAGAGATAGAAATTGCCGCCCCCTCAGCCATACTCATGGATGGGGCAACGGGAACGGTTCTTTTCGAGAAAAATGCACACGAAAAGCTCCCCCCTGCCTCTGTGACCAAGGTCATGACCCTGCTCCTGGTCATGGAGGCTCTGGACAGTGGGCGCATCCGTTGGGAGGATACAGTTACGGCCTCCGATGCCGCCGCGGCAAAGGGTGGCAGTCAGATCTATCTGGAAGCAGGGGAGCAAATGTCTATGGAGGATATGCTGAAATCCGTGGTGATCAGCTCCGCCAATGACTGTGCCACCGCCCTTGCAGAGCATGTGGCAGGCAGTGAAAGTGCCTTCGTAGAGCGCATGAATGCCCGTGCCGCAGAGCTGGGGCTACAGGACACCCATTTCGTCAACTGTACCGGACTGGATGACGAGCCCAATGCCGCAGAGCATCTGACCAGTGCCTATGACTTAGCCATCCTGTCCCGAGAGCTGCTGCGCCACGAGAGGATCAAGGACTACACCACCATCTGGATGGACACTGTGCGAAACGGTCAGTTCGGTCTTTCCAACACCAACAAGTTAGTGCGCTTCTACGAAGGTGCCACAGGTCTGAAGACCGGCTACACCTCCGCCGCAGGACACTGCCTTGCCGCCAGTGCCAAACGCGATGGCATGGAGCTCATCGCCGTGGTGCTCCACTGCCGTTCCTCCGCAGAGCGCTTTGAGTCTGCCAAAGCCCTCCTCAATTACGGCTTTGCCAACTATGCTCTTGTCAGCACCGACCCTGACACACCCCTGCCCCTGCTCCCTGTTTCCCTCGGCACAGAGCCCTACCTGCACCCGGAGTTGCAGCAGTCCTCCCCCATTCTGGTTCAAAAAGGCGAGCTTGCCTCTATCCAAAAAACCGTAGACCTACCACCAAGTCTCTGCGCACCTATTTCCCAAGGCCAGCAAATCGGCACCCTAAGCATTACCGCCAAAGGCAAAGCACTGGCGCAAATCCCTATTGTCGCAAGCTCCTCCATAGACCGCCTGAGCCTTTGGCAGCTCACCGTCCGCATTCTCCGCCGCATGTCCATGGCAGAGCCGATGTCGTAATCTCGTATATCGGTGAAAAAA
>JAFOZC010000011.1 GCA_017391305.1 Oscillospiraceae bacterium
TCTCCAATCTGAGCATAGGCTCCATATTGCATAAAAATTGATAGCTAATCAAATTCATTATACAAGATAATATCCAATAAGTCAATTGGAAATGAGAAAAATCACGGATTGCCTTGACGAATATTCCCCAAAGTGCTATAATGTCCGTGAAAGAAGGGAAAGTATGAAATCAAAAAGTACATTATTGGAAGGTTCTATCTGGAAGGGAATGCTCCTATTCGCCATGCCCATTCTTCTGGGGCAGGTTTTTCAGCAGCTGTATAATACCGCAGATGCCTTTATTGTAGGCAAATTCCGAAGCGGAGACGAATATGCCGCTGTGACCTCTACCGGTAGCTTGGCCTTCCTGCTGGTTGGCTTTTTCGGCGGTATTGCTATGGGTGCAGGCGTGGTGGTTGCACGATATTTCGGCGCAGGAGATAGGGTCAAGCTTCGCAAGACCGTCCATACCACGATCATTTTCGGCATTTGTGCAGGCCTGTTTCTTTCTGTCTTGGGTGTATTGGCTACCCCTATACTTCTCAGATGGATGGATACGCCACCGGAGATCCTGCCTTATTCCGTACAGTATTTCCGTTTCTATTTTGCGGGAATTCTGGCCACGGTCATGTATAATCTCTGCATGGGCATCCTTCGGGCTGTAGGAGACAGCAAGAGTCCTCTGTATTACCTCATCCTGTCCTCTGTCCTCAATATCATTCTGGATCTGCTATTCATCGCTGTCTGCGGCTGGGGAGTATGGGCTGTGGCTTTGGCTACCACCATTTCTCAGTTCCTCAGTATGTTCCTGTGTATGATGAAGCTGTTCCGCACCAATGATGTTTATCGCCTGTCTATGAAGGAGATGAGGATCGACGGCTTCCACCTGAGAGAGATCATCCGTTACGGTCTTCCCTCCGGTATACAGAATTCTATTATCTCCTTTGCCAATGTGATTGTCCAGACCAATATCAACAGCTTTGGTAAGGAGACGGTTTCCGGCTGTGGCACCTTTGCGAAGCTGGAGGGCTTTGCCTTCCTGCCTGTGACCTGCTTCACTATGGCCCTTACCACCTTTGTCAGCCAGAATTTAGGCGCAAGACAGTATGACCGAGCCAAGAAGGGTTCTCGTTTCGGCCTTATCTGTGCTGTGCTGATGGCAGAGCTGATCGGCGCTCTTATGATCGTCTTTGCAGAGCCTCTTATGGAGCTGTTTATCGACAATGACCCCGGTGCTGTTATGGTTGGTGTCAAGCAGACCAATGTGGAGGCCCTGTTCTTCGGCTGTCTGGCCCTGTCCCACTGCTTGGCGGCAGTTCTGAGAGGTGCGGGGAAGCCCATGATCCCCATGTTTGTCATGCTGGGAGCTTGGTGCGTCCTTCGTGTGGCGTATATCTCTGTTTTAGTCCCTATGGTAGGGGAGAGCTGGGTCATCTTCAGCGCCTATCCTGTCACATGGACGGTCAGTAGTATTATCTATCTGATTTTCTATTTCAAATCTGACTGGCTCCACGGCTTCGAGAAAAAGGAAAGTAAGAAGCTTGCCCTGTGATCTGACAACAAAATGCCTTCCCACAGAAGCATCCGTGGGAAGGCAATTTTTATATTTGGATCAAAGCTCGCAGTTGTTGACGGTACGGGGGAAGGGGATCACGTCACGGATGTTGGATACACCGGTGAGATACATGACGCAACGCTCGAAGCCCAGACCGAAGCCTGCATGGCGAGTAGAGCCGTACTTCCGCAGATCCATAATGTGGGGTTGACATTGTTTGTCCCGTATGATAGTATAAAAATACCACTTACAGGACGATCATAGTTGCGTGAGTTTGTTCTGTAGAAGGGACATATAGATAGAAAAGAGGATGAAATATGAGAGATGTAACCATTCGGCGGAACAAGAGCTTTGTTGGTAGTCTTATGAAGGCTAAGATCTATGTAGAGGACGCGGCCTTTGGAGATACCACTATTGGACAGTGTCGTTGCCGCAAGTTAGGTGAGCTGAAGAACGGAGAAGAAAAGACCTTCCAAATCACGGAGGAGCAGGTCAAGATCTATGTGATCGTGGATCAGGCCAGCAAGAATTACTGCAACGAGTTCTATCAGTTGGAGGCCGGGGCTGAGGCTGTTACGCTGTCCGGGGGCTTTAAGCTCAATCCCGCTGCAGGCAATGGGTTCCAGTTCGACAATAACACCAACGGCGTGGTTCTGGAGAATCGGAAGGTCAACAGCAAGCGTGGGCTGAGGGTCGTTATCATTGCCGCTGTGATCGGTGCAGTCATCGGCTTTGTAGGCAGCTCCGGGATCTTAGATGGACCGGCTGAGCCTAAGGTATTCACCGATGGTGGTATGTCCATCACCCTGACGGATAAGTTCGAAGCCTTTGAAGCAGAAGGTTTTGATGTGGCATACGATAGCAACCAGATCGCTGTTTTGGGTATGGAGGAGACCTTTGCTTCTGCTCCCGGTGCCGAGGATCTGACCGTGGAAGAATATGCCGAATTGGTTTTAGAAGCCAACGGGCAGAACGAGGAACTGAAAACAGACAACGGCCTGGTGTACTACGAGTATCTTGCTGAGGGGGATAACAAGGTGATGTACCATTACACCGTATTCCTCTTTAAGGAAACCGACGCCTTCTGGATCGTCCAGTTTGCCACCTATGAGGGAAAGGCAGAGACCCACCGTGAAACCATCATGGAGTGGGCGAAGTCTGTGACCTTTACCGAATAATTGATAAAAAGCCCCCTGCATTTTCGGCATACCGAAAATGCAGGGGGCTTATTACGGTGAAATTACAGCTCGCAGTTGTTGACAGTACGGGGGAAGGGGATCACGTCACGGATGTTGGATACACCGGTGAGGTACATGACGCAACGCTCGAAGCCCAGACCGAAGCCTGCATGGCGGGTAGAGCCGTACTTCCGCAGATCCATATAGAAGTCATAATCCTCGGGCTTCAGGCCAAGCTCCTGAATGCGGTTCATGAGTACATCATAGTTGTCCTCACGCTGGCTGCCGCCGATGATCTCACCGATCCCGGGAACCAGACAGTCCATAGCGGCAACGGTCTTGCCGTCCTCGTTGAGCTTCATGTAGAAGGCCTTGATCTCCTTGGGATAATCGGTGACGAAAACGGGACGCTTGAACAGCTCCTCGGTGAGATAGCGCTCGTGCTCGGTCTGAAGGTCGCTTCCCCAATGTACGGGATACTCGAAGCGGTCGTTATGAACCTCCAGAAGCTTGATGGCCTCGGTATAGGTCACGTGGCCGAAGTCGGAGTTCATAACATGGTTCAGTCTCTCCAGCAGACCCTTGTCTACAAAGCTGTTGAAGAACTGCATCTCCTCGGGGGCATTCTCCAGAACGTAGGCAATGATATACTTGATCATATCCTCGGCAAGGCGCATATCGTCGGACAGGTCAGCGAAGGCGATCTCCGGCTCGATCATCCAGAATTCTGCGGCATGACGGGTAGTGTTGGAGTTCTCTGCACGGAAGGTAGGACCGAAGGTATAGATGTTACGGAAGGCCATGGCATAGGTCTCGCCGTTGAGCTGACCGGAAACGGTCAGGTTGGTGGGCTTACCGAAGAAGTCCTTGCTGAAATCGACCTTGCCGTCCTCGGTACGGGGAGGATTCTCAGGATCCATGGTGGTGACACGGAACATCTCGCCTGCGCCCTCGCAGTCGGCACCGGTGATGAGGGGCGTGTGAACATAAACGAAGCCACGCTCCTGGAAGAACTGATGGATGGCATAAGCGGCAAGACTCCGTACACGGAATACAGCCTGGAACAGGTTGGTACGGGGACGGAGATGGGTCATGGTGCGGAGGAATTCCACAGTATGGCGCTTCTTCTGCATGGGGAAATCACCGGTAGAGGGGCCTTCCACCACGACAGACTCGGCCTGAAGCTCAAAGGGCTGCTTGGCCTCGGGAGTCTCCACCAGAGTACCCTTGACGATCAGGGCAGCACCCACATTGATCTTAGAGATATCTGCAAAATTGGACAGCTTATCTGCATACACCACCTGCAGGGGGGTGAAGAAGGTACCGTCGGAAAGGACGATGAAGCCAAAGGTCTTGGAGGCACGGATAGAGCGCACCCAACCGCCGATCTCGATGGACTTGCCTACATAGTCCTTGGTGTTCTTGAATAGCTCACGCATGGTAATGAGTTCCATAATACTTTAGATCCTCTCTCATATATAGTATGTTAAAATTAATACAGTATCGGTATATCCGTGATGCGGAGGGAACAAAGCAGGATGCTTCTGCATAGGGTGGAAGGCGAGCCTCTGTTCTCCGCTATTCGGGAAGGAATATGATATATATTCCTATCTATTATACTCCATTCTTTCCTGTATTACAAGAAGAAATTTCAATTTGCGGAAGAATTTTGTGAAAAAAGCGGAATTTCTTGGTTATGCCCCTTGCGTTTTGGAAGGAAATAGAGTAAAATTGACCTGTAGAATCGACAAGTTTCAACATTTGGTTAATTTGTTTTCTTTTAGACAGACTATTAGGGAGGTGAGGCTATGGATCAACAGTTACAGCAGCTTTTGCAGATGCTTCGGCAGCCTGCGGCGGTGGTGGCACAGGGCAGGATCTTGTGGTGCAATTCCGCCGGGGAGAAGCTGTTACGGCTTGGTGAGGCTGTCTCCTCTGTGTTTGGGGAGGATCTCTCCCTTTATAGGCTTTGGGATCGGCAGGGACTCATGCAGGCAGAGGTGAAGCTGTACGGCAGGGACTATAGCGTTACCGGTAGAGCCTTCGGAGAATATGAGACTCTTGTCTTTGATCAGATCAGCCGTGAGCCGGCCTCCTCCGGAGCTATGCTTCGTACCTCCGCCTACGTCCGCAGGGAACTGCAGACCCTCATAGAGGCCTCGGAGCTTTTGGCAGACCTTGCCGGGGAGGAAGAGCAGCCTACAGAGGAATTGCAGAACATGAACCGCTCTGTCTACCGCCTTCTTCGCATGTGCAACCAAATTTCCGACAGTGCCAAGATACAGGGCGGTTTTATGAACGCAAACTGCTGTTCTATGGAGCTGTCGGAGCTTATGGCACCCTTCATACAGCAGGTCAGCGATGTAACGGAAGAGATGGGTAGAGTCTTCCGGTATATCAACATGCCCACCAGCATGAACGGAGCACGTGGGGCAAAACGGCGAGTCAGCAAGATAACAGCTATGGTGAAAAGAGAAAGGCCCAGCGCTAACCAGTTGATGGTGTGCAGGTGTTCAA
>JAFOZC010000091.1 GCA_017391305.1 Oscillospiraceae bacterium
CCTTCAGGGGCGTGTTACGGAGCTTCGCGCGGCGGCAAAGGAGCTGGAAGCCGGTCTTGCCCATGCAATGCCGGGGATCACGACTCTGCATCAGCTTCCGGTTATGACCCCCAATGCCGACTATGCAGGGGAGCAGGCGCAGAATATGGCATATATCATGCAGACCGCAGAGGGGAAAATCATCGTGATTGACGGTGGCAGACGGGGAGACGAGGCCCTCTATCTCCTTTCCTACCTCCGCAACCTTACGGGGAAGGAGATCCCCCATGTGGATGCCTGGATCCACACCCATGCCCACAGTGACCATGTGTATGCCTATCTGGATATTGCACAGAAGTATCCCAATGCCATCACTCTGGATCGCCTCTATTGCAATTACCCCACAGAGGCAGAGTTTAACAAGTACTGTGCCGATAATAACCCTGCAAGCATGCATGCCGCTGTGCAGAGTGTGTACAATGCCACCAAGCTCCTGAAGAATGATGAAGGCGGCCCTGTAGAGATCCTGGAGCTGAATTCCCGACATACGGGGAAGTGCAACTCCTCCTTTGATATTGACGAGATCCACTTTGATGTCCTCCTGACCTTCGATGATATGATCGCCGCCACCAAGACCATGACGGGGACTTATACCTGCACTATGGACACCCATAATACCAACTATGACAAAAAAACCATCGCAGATATGATGTCCCACACCACCAATAACACCACTATGGTTTGCCGTGCCACGGTTGGGGGCAGATCCATCCTCTTCCTCGGGGATGCCGCCGCAGGCTGTAGTATTGTGTTGGAAGCCTACCACAAGGCAAATAAGTCCGATTCTGCCAAATACTTCTCCCTGAAGAGTGACATTGTCCAGATGGCTCATCACGGGGGCAGAAACGGACAGTCCAAGGCAGTCTATCAGGCCATTGATCCGGATATCAGCCTGTGGCCCTGCACCGGTGTGACCCATGAGGCTACGGGAGGCAGTGCGGCAAGCTCCACCAACCCTAAGAAGTGGCTCTCCGATCTGGGCGCGGAAATCTACCCTGCCTACAAAGGACCACAGGTATTTTATTTCGGCACACCCAGAAATGCCGCCACGGTCTCCATTCCGGAGAAGCTCAAGCCCTATGTCTTCGATGCCACATACTATGCAGATCGCTACCCTGAGCTGAAGGCTGTCTACGGCACAGAGGAAGCAAAGCTCTACGACCACTTCCTCACCCTTGGTATTGCGGAGGGTCGCTGTGCAAGTCCCTATTTCGACGTGGCATACTATGCCAATCACAACAATATCAACCTTACGGAGTATGTCAAGGGCGATTACGAGAAGGCCATGAGCCACTTCATCAGCTATATGGACAATGCCACGGAGATGAGCAATGCCCCCAAGAGGCTGTCTGTACACTTTGACCCTGCATACTATCGCTCCCAATATGGGGATCTGGCCTCCATGACCACGGAATTCCAACTTTTGCAGCACTACGGGAGCATCGGCAATGCAGAGGGGCGCAGAGCAACAAGCTCCGCTCTGTCCGAAAACAACGTGAACTATCACCATAGCTGTACCTTTACCCAAGTGGATGCAGTATGCCACAGAGTTCTCTGCTCCTCTTGCGGTGGAAGCTACACCCAAAGCCACAGCTATGTATACGGCCTTTGCGCCTGCGGAATGCATGAGATCAGAGAGCCTGTGGAAGAGCCTACCCTTAAGCTGAACCACAGCCTGAATCTCGCCGGTGATATATCCGTCAATCTTCTGCTGTCCAAGAGCCTCTTAGAGGGCTTCGATATGGACAGTGTCTATGTGGAGAGCAGGGTAGAGCGCTATGAGGGTGCTGTCCTTACGGAAACGACCACCCACCGTCTGATGCCTGTGGAGCAGGGGAATTACTATTACTTCACTCTGGACGGGCTCACTGCCGTAGAGATGAATAACAGGATCTCCTCTGTCCTCTACGGTAGCAAGGAGGGACAGCCCTATTATTCTCCCACCGATGTGTACAGCATTGCCACCTATGCCTATTCGCAACTGAACAAAACAGGATCGTCCAATGCCCTGAAGACCCTGTGTGCAGACCTTCTCCGCTACGGAGCTAAGGCGCAGATCTACAAGAATTATCGCACAGACAGCCTGGCAGACAGCGCCATGACAGAGACCCACAGAGCCTATCTGTCCGATATGGAGGCGGTGACCTTCGGCAACACCAATACCGTCTTGAATGATTTGGACAATGCCCCCATCCTCTGGGCAGGAAAGGCGCTGAATCTGGAATCCAAGGTGGCACTCAAGCTGATCTTCCGACCGAATGCCTATGAAGGGAATCTGTCCGATCTGCGATTGCACATTTCCTACAGGGATGTGAATGGCAATGAAAAGACCCTGACGCTCACAGAGCCTGAGCAATACAACGAGGAAAAGGGACTCTATGCCTTCACCCTGTCAGAGCTCTTGGCAGCAGAGCTGAGAACCGTTGTTTCCGCACAGATTTATGAGGGGCAGAGCCCTCTTTCCGCCACCCTCCAATACAGTCCCGACACCTATGGCAACAACAAGACAGGCAATCTCCTGACCCTCTGCAAGGCCCTCTTTGCCTACTCCGACAGCGCAAAGGCCTACTTCATAGCCTAAGCCCGGAGACCCTGCCCCGCAAAGGGGAGCTTAACTGTCTAAGGCCCATCTGTTAGCACATATATTCTTTGCTTTCCACCCTCCTCTTGCTCCACAGAAAGAGGAGGGTGGAAAGAGTGCATTCAGGGGAAGGGGAGACGGAGCGCCGCCGACAGACAGAAAAACCCCCGAAGCGTAAAGCTTCGGGGGTGGAGAGCCGATTGGGATTTACTTCTCGGTATAGGCAGAGGGAGCGGGTTGGATACCTCTCTTCAGGTCAATGGCATTGATCACGAAGAAGGTGATGACACCTACAGCACAGCCGAAGACCACGGGGAGGATGCCGTACAGGAAACCACCCTTGGACAGGATCTGCCAGAAGATGAAGCCTGCAGTACCGAGGATGATGGACCAGATACCGGCATTCTTGGTGGCCTTCTTCACCACCAGACCCAGACCGTAGGCGGCAAAGGGACCGGCACAGCGGATGCCGAAGGCGAAGGTGTTCATGTCAACGATATTCACACCGAAGAGGGAGATGCACATGGCGATGATAGCGAAGACGATATTCAGCATACGGGTGACGAAGATGATCTTCTTTTCGCTCATGCCCTTGCCGAAGCCGTTACCGAAGACCAGATCGTTCATGACCATGGTGGACATGCACAGCAGGTTGGAGTCTGCAGAGGACATGGTGGCGCAGATGATGGCGGCGGAGACCAGACCCATGATGGCCTGAGGCGCATAGGCGGCGGTAACAGCCATCATAGCGTTGGAGCCGTTCTCAGCCAGAGCGGGGAGGGACTCCTTCATGGACAGGGCGGCCAGACCCAGCAGAGTGGGGAACAGAGACATGGCGGCCATGAGAACACCGGACAGAAGGGAGGCACGCTGGGCAGTCTTCTCGTCCTTTGCGGTGGAGAAACGGGAAACCATTTCCGGTCCGGACAGGAAGGTGCAGAAGTAGTTGAAGATGTAGCCGATGATGGTGATCCAACCGATCTTGGTGAAGCTCATCTGTACGGGAGGCAGAGCCTCGGAAATGGCCTGAATACCGCCCACACCCTTGAGAACAAAGGGAGTGGCGATGGCCAGACCTACCAGAATGACAACAAACTGTACGAAGTCTGATATCTGGTCAGCGATCATGCCGCCGAAGGTGGTGTATAGGATCACGACCACACCTGCAATGAGGAGGGCAACATTCTGGGGCATGCCGGTCAGGGTGGAGACGACCACACCGGAGGCGGCGATCTGGGAAGAGGTCAGGCAGAACAGGGACAGAACGTTCAGCACTGCGGTGAAGTTGCACGACAGCTTGCCGAAGCGGCGGCCGACGACCTCGGGGATGGTGACAGCCATAGTCTTGCGGATCTTGGGCGCAAAGTATGCCAGGGGGATCATGGCGATAGCGGCTGCCAGAACATACCAGCAGGCACTCATTCCCCAATCGCCGAAGGCCTTCTGGGCCAGACCGGTGGTAGAACCGCCACCGACGTTATTGGCGGAGAGGGAGAATGCGACCATGAACAGACCCATACGGCGGCCTGCGATCATGTAGTCCTTACTGTCGTTGATTTGTTTCTTGCCTACCAGCCAGCCGATGATCATCATGGCGGCCATGTACACAACAACAATAATCAGGGGCGTTGTTTGCATAATGTTTCCTCCTATTGTGAATTCGATTAGCCCGTTGCCTGCCTGAAGCAAGGGAAAGTATAGCCTTTTCATCAAAGCAGTCAACAAAGCTTCGAGGATATTATAGCAATTTCTTCCAAAGAAGTAAAGAAAATCTTTCGGTAATTTCGTTGGTGTAATACACAATGTTTCGTTCGATTTTTAGTAATAATGCACAATCCGTTTCTGTAAGGTGGAAAATAAATCAGCAGTAGACAGAGTACTTTGACCGACAGAGCCGATTAGGGATCGAAGAGGGAGATTTGCGGATACTCTGCAGTGGCAACAGGGGAGAGGGGAGGGATCCTGCCGTCCCAGTCCTCACGGATGGGGATAGCGCCCCTTTGGATGAGGGCGCGGTTACCCGAGTAGTCGTGATCCCGACAGAGGGTGGTACACCAACGGTTTTTTAGGTTGTCTGTAGCCCCTGCCCAGGTTCCGCCTCTGTTCAGGTCGGCACGAACCACCACAGTTCCTTCGGATTGGGCATAAATATAGCGGTTACGCATCATAGCCACTCCCACTCGGAAGGGAGCATCCGGCTCGGAGAGGGACAGGAGCAAAAGCCGCCCCTGTTGGATCTGTCCCAGGCTGTCCCTGTTGCGGAGTCTCTTGAGAAGAGCGCCCGATAGATATTCCACGCAGAAGCCCCCTCTCAGCAGGGCTTCCCTGCAAGCAACGGTATCGACACCCTCTGCACCGCCGGAAACCACTCCGTAGCCAAGGGAGAGGCTTTTCCGTACTGCCCCGGTGGTGAAATCAAGATCCTCTCGGTTGATGGTGCGAGAGCCCACATAGCCCGTCACCGGCCGACCTGAAAGGGACAGATCCCCTGCATAGTAAAAAACAGGGGGACAGCTCATTGATAGCTTGCTCCTCAGCTTCTCGGGATAAGCGCTGTCCGCTACGGTGACGGTTTCTATCCCCATATTCCGATATCGGCTCAGCTCAAAGCATAAATCCCCATTGCGATCCAACAGCCTCCTGTATCTGTGGGTTTCCTCCCGATTCAGATGCAAATAGGCCTTAAAGTCCTCAGAGGTAAAATCAAACAGATCTCCGGGGCTCTTCTCTGCCTCTGCCAGCAGACCTGTCAGAGTGCTGTATTCCTTGGGCTCTAAAGGGCGGAGCGTTTCTTCCATGCAGAGATGACTGCACAGGGTGATAATGGCACTGGAATCCCGAGTCATGTTTCATCCTCCGTATTACTGCTGTTTGTCGGGGCGAAGGGTAGCGCTTTTGCAGACCCCTCTATGGGATGGGAGTTGCCGGACAGCCGGTGGTCAAGGGAAGTCTGCCCTATGGGAATGTATTCGCCCTTCGCCCAAATCCCCGTTGACCTTAGGGCTTTTACTATTACACATTATAATGATGTAGAGAAGTCTTGTCAACGGATCTTTTTCCCCTGTCGGCAGACAGACTTCTTGCGCAATCGCTTTGCTTGTGATATAGTGATGCTACACATCCTGCTTCGTGAGCAGCAGGATAAACCGCACAGAGCCTCCCTTAGCCCGACGGAAGGAGGCTGTGCAACGATGAGGAGGAAGATCCCGATGAAAAAGCTCTTGATCACCGGCTTTGACCCCTTCGGTGGGGCGAATATCAATCCCGCATGGGAGGCGGTAAAGCTGCTTCCGTGGGAGGTGGGCAATTACCGCCTCCGGAAGCTCCAAATTCCCACGGTTTTCGCCGCAGGCGCTCAGGCGGTTTTGGATGCGGCGGAAAGCTACAAGCCGGATCTGATCCTGTGTATCGGTCAGGCCGGCGGCCGAAGTGCCCTTACCCCGGAGCGGATCGCGGTCAATATTCGGGATGCGAGGATTCCCGACAACAGCGGAATGCAGCCCAAGGGGGAACGGGTCATCCCCGAAGGGCCAGCTGCCTACTTTGCTACGGTGGATGTGATGGCAATGGCACAGGCCGCAGTGGACAGGGGACTGCCTGCCACGGTGTCCAACAGCGCCGGGGCTTTTGTTTGCAACGATGTGCTTTACACCCTGCTCCACCGCTATCATGACACAAGTACCTGCGTGGGCTTCATCCATGTGCCGTGGCTTCCGGAGCAGGGCAGTCCCTCCCTTCCTTTGGAGCAGACCGTCTCCGCCCTGAGGGCTATGGTCGAGAGCTGTCCCTGAGTCGAGGGGGGAACTCTGTTCTGAGAGAAAGAAAAATCGGGTCACCTGCCGTGGCAGGTGACCCGATGGATCATAGGGGGAGAGAATTACTCGGCGTGGTCAACAGCGTACATGACCTTGATGAGCTCAAGGACCTTGTTGGAGTAGCCGATCTCGTTGTCGTACCAGGAAACGACCTTGACGAAGGTGTCGGTCAGAGCGATGCCGGCCTTTGCGTCGAAGATGGAGGTACGGGTGTCGCCCAGGAAGTCGGAAGAAACAACAGCTTCCTCAGTGTAGCCCAGGATGCCCTTCAGCTCGCCCTCGGAGGCTTCCTTCATAGCGGTGCAGATCTCGTCGTAGGAAGCGGGCTTTGCCAGATTGACGGTCAGGTCAACAACGGAAACGTCCAGAGTGGGAACACGCATGGACATACCGGTCAGCTTGCCGTTCAGCTCGGGGATGACCTTGCCAACAGCCTTTGCAGCGCC
>JAFOZC010000092.1 GCA_017391305.1 Oscillospiraceae bacterium
CACTGTATACACAGTACAATGTGACACTGACAGAGGAGCTGTTTTTGAAGTCCGAATATATCCAGACACAGATCGATGCCATACGTAACGAGATCCTTTCCTATCAGAAGCTTATGGATCCCACCCTTGCATATCTGGATATTCCCATTAAGGTTCTGGACTTCCGTGCAGACGGCTATCTCTTTGAGAACCCCGCCACCTTTGTAGCTCCCTACAACCTTTCCCAAAACAGTCCTCCTGTGGTGCTTCCCGATGGATCTTCCATAGAACGACCCGGTAGGCTTGGCTGGGGCGAGAATCATACTACGGAAACCGACCTGGCCTTCTTTGTAGAGGGACTGACAGAGCCGGAGCTGGTGAACGGTTCCATTGTCTATACCCCGGAGGTCATTAGCTATATTGCCAACGCACTTATATATTATAAGAATTATGAACCCAATCCCGCTCATTATCAAAAGAATTGGAACAGGGTCTTCTATGACAAGAAGAACTCGGCAGATTTTACCTTAGGCTCGTGGGATCAAACTCTGGGGAAAATCAACTATACCAACGGAAATCCCCTGCGCTGGGAGCAGGTAGAGACGGCCTTTGACCTTGCCTACTACATGCTTCTGTATGTGTGGAGACCGACGGAAGAGGGAGACGTGATCCAGAAGGCTGCGACAGTCAATTCCGGCACTGCGGATCTTGCCTACAATATGGCAGTTCCCGAGCTGGAATATCTGCGCCTGTACTACGATACAACGACCGATCGTTATAAATTTGCTTCCGGCCAGTCCTATTCCCGTTCCGGGGGATATATTTTCAATGACGGGCAGAGCAAGATCAGCGGAAGCCCCGGCTTCAATGTGGTACACGATTTAGGCTTCGAGAGCCCGGAGCTGTTCCCTCCCAAGACTACCGGCAGCGGATCGGACAATAATAATACAGTGTACAAGCAGGATTCCAACTTCTTCTATAGTCTCCATGCGGAGAGTAAGTTTGTATATTATAAGGAGAAGAACTATTTCTTCGACTTCACAGGGGACGACGATGTGTACTTCTTCATAAATGATGTACTGATCTGCGACATCGGCGGTATCCACGGCAGTCCTCGCCGTTCTGTGGGGCTGGAGGATAAAATGCCGGAGTCCGAGGAGACCTACGCAGAGTATTTGGGGCTGAAGGACGGAGATATCTGCTCCTTCGACATGTTCTTTGCTGACCGATATCTCACAGGCATCAATCTGACCTTTGAGACCAATATCCAGCTTCTCAACGAGGATGTTGTGACGGAGAAGCACCAGTATTTGGTACAATACGAAGGGCAGAATATGGTTGACAGTATCACGGGCATGGGGGCATATCTGCAGGATAATTCCATCGTGAACATCGGAGATACGGTGGCCTACAGCTATGACCTGCTGAACAGGGGACAGGTTCCTGTGAATCGGGTCTCCTTCCTGAATGAGGATCTGGGAACGGAGCTGTCTGACAGCGTGATGGTTCTCAGCGATCCGAAGAAAACCAACGGTGTTGTGACAGACTACGGTGATTTGATACTGTTCTACGGGCCCTACGGCATTGATGTGGGAGCAGATTTCGGAAGGCAGGCGGAGAAGCTGGATTTTGCCGCAATGAAGACCCTTCTGGAACAGATGAATGAAGCAACGCTGATAGACGGAGATCTGAGCTATCCCGTCTTCCCTCAAAGGCTCTACTGCTTCACTCCCACGGAAACGCTTACCTTGAAGGAGGAAGCCACGGGGGAGGAAAGGAGCTATACGCAGGAGGAACAGCTTTGCTGTCTTCTGGAGCTGGGCGTACCTGCCCAGGGTCACCTGAAGCTCTATGGTATCGGCAGAAAGACCACCTCCGAGGATATGCCCTTCCGCAATGTTCTGCGCTCCGTTTGCTATGACAAAGTCAACGGCAACCAAAAGATCGAAGGACTTGCCAGACGTTCCGTCCGTGTACCTGACCTGAGCAACTACCTCCGACCGGATGCAGTGCCTGCCGAGACGGTCATTGACTACGGAAAGCCTGTGGAGCTTCCTTACAGCGATCTGAAGGGGCATTTCTTCCCTGCTCCCTCCCAAAAGATAGAGCAGTTCATTGGTCTGACCCCTTCCGGGGCGAACGGAGAGCTTCTGACCAACTTGCCTGCTGAGCTGTACTGCTCTGCTGTGGGACAGACCATGACGAGGAATAACGGCATTTTTACCCGAGGGGAGAATGGCATTATCTTCGCTCTTAGCAGGATGCTGTCTGAGGTGGAGCGTGTCTTCGGTGTATTCGCCATTTCCGGCTGTTACGGTCCGGGAACCAACGGAACCAGCGTGGCTTACAAATACATTCAATTGGAGATCAGCCTGATTCCTGCAACGGTGATGTATTATGAGACAGACTTTGCGGACGGAGTGTTCTCTACGGAGCAGAAGGGAAGTCCCAACGGACCGTGGACTACCACACCGGAGGGCGCTGAGTCCGACGGTGAGTATCAGGACTATGACCCTGCGGGGGATAATATCTATGATCTGACCATTGACAGAGAGCGGATCCCTGCGAATGCCTTCTTTGTGGACTTCGACGGCACAGGAAATGCGAAGCGTTATTCTGTCAACCCCATATATAAGGGCTTGAATTTTGACACCGTCGGGGCATGGGCCTCCTCTACCAATGCCTCCGGCGTTGGGAATGCGGACAATCAGCCAAACAGTAACTTTGGGATCGATACCACAGAGGGAACGATCCGAGTCACTGTGGGAGATACCTCCTATACCAATACCGACAACGGCGTGAACTACGGATACGGCCCTCATGTATTCACATACCGAACATCTGCAGGGGACTATTATCCTATTTCCATGGCTCCGGTGAAGGACAGCTATGTGCAGATTCGATTCCGTCTGGAGAACTGTCAAGTCGTGGAGGGGGAGGCGTTCCAGACCATTCTGGTTTACCGCCACATGAATATGGACAGAACGGAGAAGACCTATAGCACCGAAGCGGCACGGCAGACGGTGGAAAACTATGACACAGAGCTTGGGGAGTATATTACCCTCAAGATGCCCATTGCGGCAGATGCCCTGTGGAATACCGCTGACCGTATTGCAGCTATAGGCTTCCGTTTCAAAGGCATCAAGAACAAGCCCGGTATGGCGGCGGCGGTGGTCATAGATTATATTTATATCGGGCCGGAAGTGGGCATGACCTCCAATTTGCAAACGGACAATTGCCTGTATTTCGGCTTCGAGAATACGACGGCAGATACCAACCGCTACAAGAGGGCGGAGTACGGTACGAGCTACAGCTTTGACCGTAGCTCCAATCCCCACTGGGGCATGGCATACGGTAGTAATCTCACAGGCTTCACCGTTGCCAACGGTGTTCTTACCATGGAGGTAGAGGGCAACACCAACAGTGGCAGTGAGATCCGTGTGGGAACTTCAAATACCTACGGAAAGTATCCCTTCCATAACAGCAAATACCAACCCTTGAGCTTCTCTTCGGACTATGCCCAAGCCCTGGAGCTTCGGCTGAAGATCAGCGGTTGCAAGAATGTGAGTAGCAATCCCCATATCAAGGTGATATTCTACTACGTGGACACTTCGGTGGAGGCGCCCTACTTCTTCAGTAACGGTTCCAGCGAAAGTGCAATGTATGTGACGGGAGAGATGGAGGATTATCAAACCTTTACCCTGGATATCAGCAAGATCTTCACCAAAAAGGTGATGATCTCGGCCATCGGCATCGCTTTTTACGGCTTAGAGAGCAAATCCACCACCAAGCTCGGCACCATTGCTATTGATTACCTCTATCTGGGGCCCAAGATGGCTTGCGGAGCGCCTTCTCGCAGTCTGTATTTCGGTTTCGGCAATACATCGGAGGATCAGGAGCGGTATGATGCCTATACCTATGGCAAGCTGAACTACGACAGCTATCGGGATACGAATTTTGACGGAACGGAGTATTACTGGGCAACTGCCTACGGCACAGGCCAGTGGGAGGCAGACGGAGCAAACCACGGCAGAGCGTTTCGTATCAACAACGCAGACGGCACTATGACCGCCTATTTCGGCAACAAAGTCAACGCAGGCGTGGATGCCTGCTACCGTTTGGACATGATGCCTGCCAAATCACCCGGCAGATACGTGTATACGAATGCAGAGGACGCAGAGAAGTATCTGCCTCTGTACTATCGCCCCAATGTGGGGGACTGCATACAGGTGCGCCTGAAATTTGACAACTGTGCCGATGGCAGTGCAGAGGACGGCCGTGTAGCTTCTTGGCCGGATGAGATCGAGAATAGGTGGGATCTTCCCTCTATGGATGTGCGAATGGACTATTGGGATTCCTCGGGGGTTTTGAACTACGCCACTCAACGAACCATGAGCATCGAGGTGGATCTTGACCGTGAGGGCTATCAGATCCTGACCATTCCCATCACCCATGAGGTCGCACAGGCCGCCTGTCTCCGAGGACTGGATCTGCGCTTCTGGCACATAAAGCCCGCAACGGGAGAGGTTGCCTCCGTGACCGTTGACTATATTTATCTCGGACCCGGCAACGGAGCGCCGGAAACGGTGTACGGCTTTGATACAAGCTACAGGAATGATCCTCAGCTATCGGACGGTACTTCTCTCTATGTTCTGGGCAACGGTGTCGAGACAGATGGCAACGGTACAAAGGCAAGCTTTGATTTCCGCGGTACGGGCTTCGATATCATCAGCCGCACCGGCAAGGATCAGGCTACCATTCGAGTAGAGGTCAAGAACAAGACAAGCGGTGCCATTGAGAAGTATATGACCGTCAATAACAAGGGTGAGCTGGAGCTGTATCAGATCCCCGTAGTTTCCGTACAGGGCTTGGCCTATGGCGATTATACCGTTACGCTGTGGGTCCACAAGGCGGTCACGAATTCTCTTATCGAGACACTGAATCGTGGAGCACAGTTCTACTTCGACGGAGTGCGGATCTATGATCCTATGGGGAAGCATGGGGGACTCGATTCCGAAGTGTTGCATGTCTACCGCAAGGATAAGGAGGCCTATTCCCATGTGAAGGAGATCCGCAACATCCTCCTGTCTGCTACGGAGTATGAGAGCATTCCCGATGCGGGAAGCGGTGCGATCTTTGTGGATATGAAGGAGATTCCCACGGAGTATATTCCCACAACAGACAGTGACGGAAAGCCTACCCAAGGCACCACGGTCATGAGACCCAATGGGATCCAACTGACAGGCCAACATTATGCGGAGGTAGAGACCTATAACAAGATCGGACCCAAGAACGAGGTCTACCTTGCTCCCGGTCAGGCTCTGGCCTTCAAGCTGCAGATCTCCACCACCTATCTTCCTACAAGTGTGGATGTGGGGGTCAAGACCATACGGGTCAATGAGCCTGCTTGCCTCGTGGCGGCTGTTGTGCAGGACTACACCACGGGTCAGGAAGCTATGGAAATCGATTCCCGACGGGAAATAACCCTAAACAGCGCCACAGCCCAGTACTATGCCTTGAATGTTGAGGGCGATGTCTTCACCGAGGCCGACGGCAAGCGCTATTGCTACATTGTCCTGTACAACAAGGGACAAAGGGGCTCAACTGCCAATGTGCTGTCTGTGACAGATCTGAAGCTCGCCTATGACAGCATGCCGGAGGTAGGACTGCCTCAGGATGGGATCGGGGATCGAGAGAGCCCGAATCTGCCCAAGAGAAATGGGGAGACGGCCTACTTTGATTTTATGGTAGACGGACATACCCTAAAAGCCGCGGCACTGGTCATGGGTAGCGGCTGGCAGACTCCTGTCCTGAAGGAGGGGAGCAAGATCATGCATTCTCTGGATCTGGCAAGTGACATTTCCGTGAACTATGTGATTGCCGCAGAGGAACTGGCGGACTATGACAGCTTCTACCTGGAGTGCAGGGTTGCAGGGAAAAGGCCTGTGCGTCTGGAAGGCAGGAAGCAGGCAGACTATTTCTACTTTACTCTGGAGGGCTTGACAGCGGTACAGATGACAGACGTGATCGAGGCGACCCTCCATATGGAGAAGGACGGCTGTCATTATTATACCGCAACAGACAGCTACAGCATTGCCCAATATGCCTATGCTCAGCTTGGAAAAGCCAATGCAGGGCAGAAATTGAAAAAGCTGTGCGCCGAGCTTCTCCGCTACGGCGCTATGGCACAGCGCTATAAGGATTACCGCACCCAGAGCCTTGCGGATCAAAATATGACAGAGGAGCAGCGGGCCTGCCTGACAGAGCTTGGAGCTGTGAACTTCGGCAATACGGATCGGCAGCTTGCACAGCTCAGTAAGCCCACAGCCCAATGGGTGGGGAAGGCGCTGATCCTGGACAGCAAGGTCACTCTCCGCTATGTGGTGGATCTGCCCCAAGGGGTAGGGGAGAGCATCTCTCTCCACGTCCTGTATACAGACAGCAGGGGCAGGGAGCAGACCGTGATCCTGACGGAGGCAAAGCCCTATGGCAATCGGGAGGGGCGCTACAGCTTCGATCTGGACTGTCTCTTAGCCTCAGAGCTTCGGACGGTGCTCCGTGCCACGGTCTATGCAGGGCAGGAGCAGATATCCAATACTCTGGAATACAGCATAGACACCTACGGCAACAACAAGACGGGTACTCTGGCAGAGCTCTGCGCCGCACTCGTAGCCTACGCCGACAGCGCAAAAGCATATTTTATCCATTAAGCATTGCAAAAAAACGAAAAGCTCCGAGCCTCTGCTTTTACAAGCGTAAAATATGACAGAGGCAGGTGCGAAGGATCGCTGTGTAGCTACAGCAACAACGCCGATTCCGAGATTCTTCTCGGGATCGGCGTTGTGAGCTTTGTTTTACACTCCGGCGGTGCGCTACGGGGAAGGAAATTCGGCTTGGAGGGGCGGCGTGGGGTCAGGGCTGATCCGCAGTGATGGCTGAGAGTATTTTTTGGCAATAATCACGGAAGGCCTCTACAGCCTGGGGCGGGTGGACGATGCTTGCACGTCCGGCGAAGCGGCAGAGCCAGGCGAAGAAATTGGGGGACAGCACCACCTTGGTCTGCATGGTGAAGCGACCCTCTCCGTCGGGAGTCATGAGGATATCCTTGCCGAAGCGATCCACCACCACTCCTGCAAGAGAGGCATCAAAGCGTAGCTTCAGGTTGAGCCGCTGTCCACGGTACATGCCGAACATCTCCTTGGAATAGATGCCGGGATCGAAGGCGGCGGTCTCCTCTGTCACCCTGCGGGCTTCCGTGGTCAGGGAGATGTCCTCCATTTTATCCACTCGATAATGGGTCAGACCGTGCTTGTCGCTGTGAGCGACCAGATAGTAATTCTCATCATCCCACAGAAGGGCGTAGGGGCTTGCCTCATACAGACCGGGGCGGAAGTGCTTCTGCAGATCCATGCCCCAATCGAAGTAGCGGAAGCGGATCCTGCGATTCCTTGCAATGGCCTCGTGGATCTGATCCACGGCGGAGAAGGCTTCTTCGCTTTCCGACTTGACTCGTCCTGCCAGAACGATCTCTCTGCGTAACAGGGCGGCCTCGTGAATGCTGGAAAGGGAGGCTAATTTTCGGATCAGTTGGGCAGAATGTTTGGGAGACAGGAAACGGGAGGATAGAACGGCATCGATGAGAAATTTCAGCTCCGACAGCTCAAAATCCCGATTTTTCACATAATAGCCCTCCGGGGGACTGCGACGGTATACAATTTCCAGACCGTAGTTACTTAGGGAGGTCAGATCGGAATACAGACTCTTTCGCTCTGCCTTGATGCCTAAATGCTCCAAATGCTCCAAAAGCGTATGGGCAGAGACGGGGTGGGTCTCGTCGGTATTTTTGCACAGATAGTCTTTCAAATACAGAAGCTTCAGCTTCTGGCCTTCGGTTTTTGCCATGTGGGATCACCTCTGTGTTTACCATATCACATGCAGCAGCGGTTGGCAAGTGTTTTTTTCTGTACTTGACGATTTTCCTTCTTCGTGGTATTCTATATAATATACACCAAATTCCAACAGGAATCGAGGGGGTGGGCAATATGCTCCATCGGAACAACAGATATTTCAAATGGGGATTGACGGCATTTCTGGTTCTGGCGGCTGTAGTGGTTTTCTGGGTGATTTTCTCCAACCTCAGCGGCTTCTACAATCTGATCCTGGAATTTCTGGGGATCATTTCCTCCTTGCTCTATGGCTGTGTCTTTGCCTATTTGATGAATCCGATCCTGGGCATCTCTCAGAGGCTGTTTCGCAGAATCCTGAGAAAGTGCAAGTGGAAGGAAAAGACCAAGTTCCTGACCGAGCAGGTCTGTGCGGTGACGGTGACGGTGCTGGTTTTCCTTGCGGTGGTCTATGCTCTGATCGCCATGATCGTCCCCAGCATTGCCGACAGTGTCATGGAGCTGATCCGCCCGGAACGGGTGCAGGATTATTACAGCACCGTGATGCAATGGGCCCACAGCGTTTTTGCCGGTACGCCGATCGGCCTGTGGATCGAGGAGAATTTTGCAGAGGTTCTGGATGTGGTTGCCAATTATCTGAAGAAGCTGGATTTTATGGCACTGCTGTCCGGTGCTGCCAGCTCTGTATATAATGTGGTCACGGCAGTGTCCAATATGCTCATCGGCATCATTGCCGGTGTCTATATTCTGGTCTATAAGAAGGAGCTCTGCGCCCAGGCTAAGAAGCTCACCGTGGCTCTGTTCCGTACGGAACGGGCAGACAGGATCTTCACCGTGGCTCGCAGAACCAACCGCATCTTCAGCGGTTATGTCATCGGCAAGATCATTGATGCGGCCTTTGTGGGGGTGGTGACCTACTTCGCCCTGCTGATCATGGGCATGCCCTTTGCACCTCTGATCGCGGTGCTGGTAGGTGTGACCAATATCATTCCCTTCTTCGGCCCCTTTATCGGTGCGATTCCCTCGGCACTTCTTTTGCTCATTGATGATCCCATCAATGCGGTGTATTTCGGTATTTTTATTGTGATCCTGCAGATGATCGACGGGAATATTATTGAGAACCGTATTTTGGGAGAAAAGCTGGGCATCTCCGACTTCTGGGTGCTGGTTTCCATCCTGATTTCCGGCGGTGTCTTCGGCTTTGGAGGCATGCTTTTAGGAGTTCCGATTTTTGCGGTGATCTATACCCTTATTACCGATACCGTCAACAAGAAGCTTCGGAAGAAGCGCCTGCCTACGGATACGGAGCTTTACACCGGGATCGCGACGGTGACAGACCTGCCCACAGGGGGAAGAAGCCTTGCCCCTATGGAGGGCGAGCCCAATTATGACCGCAATGCGGTAGAAGAGGAACAGCTTGAAGAGGATTGAACTTGTTGATCTAAGAGGAAAGGAGATTGGCTCTTTTGTCTAACGGATTCTTTCATATGGAGGGACTGGAGATCGCACAGGCCTTTGTGTCTATCTGGCGATATGTTGCTCCTATGCTTGCCCTTGTGATCCTGTGGCGCTGTGCAAAGCCCCTGCTCCGCTTCCGACGGGAGCCGGAAACATGGGGTTGGCTATCTATGCCCGACGGTCAGCAGGTTCCCGTGACCCACTGGGAGAGTGTCATAGGCAGTGCGAACTCCAGCGATATTATTTTGAAATTCCCCACGGTGTCCAAGAATCATGCCGTCCTCACCCGTTACGATGACGGAAGCTGGTCGATCACGGACATCGGTGGGAAAAACGGCGTATATGTCAACGGCACCCGAGTAAATTTGTCAGCGGTAAACTATGGGGACGTGGTCTCCGTGGGTGGGGTGGAGCTCACCTTGGAGAGTGTCACAGAGCAGGAGATTCGGGATCAGAATTCTGAGCGTACCCGTCCTGCAGAGCAGTCTCTGCCCAGCGTGACCCTGCTGATCCTGACCCTGTTCCAATTTTTCACCGGCCTGTGTATGTGGATGATCTGCAAGCCCATTTATGCCACAGAGGTTTATACGGGCTTTATCCTGCTGATCGTTATCGAATGGTTCTTGTTCCTGATGATACGGGCTATGGGACGCAGTGG
>JAFOZC010000093.1 GCA_017391305.1 Oscillospiraceae bacterium
ATCATCGAGGCTCTCACGGAGCTTTCCGGTGTTGCTGTCCTACCTCCTCAGGGGGGCATCATACTGGTCATCATCAGTATGTTCATGACCTTCCTCGCAGGTCTGATTCCCGCAAGGATCGCCGCCAACAAGGATCCCGTCATTGCCCTTCGTACAGAATAAAGCTTCATAAACAGAACGGACTCCCCAAGACAGGCAAAAACCTATCTTGAGGAGTCCTTTTCCCCTTTTTTTCCTGCTGTCAATGCATATGATCATCTTGACAATGGGGGCAGATTCCCGTATAATGCGAGGTATAGCACATTTGGAGGTGCATGATATGATCATAGATGAAAAATTCAAGGATGCCAAGCCCACGGATACCATAGAGCGGATCAAGGCTATCCTGAAGGAATTGGATATTGAGCTGGTGGAGGAATGGATCGACACCGGTCTTGCTCATTGCCACGGTCTCCATGTTCGGGGGACTAAGGGCTTCCCCTATGCCAACGGTAAGGGGATCACCCCCGATTTTGCCAGAGGCAGTGCATACGGCGAATTCATCGAGCGTCTGCAAAGCGGTCTGTTCTTCTATAAATACCAGTCACTGGAAAATGATCCGGAGCTTTTGCTCCACAGCTATGCCCCGGACAAGGAATATCGCACAAAAGAGGAGCTTCTTGCCGACAGTGAGTGGATGGAGCCCATTGCACTACGCTACGGAGTCAGCAAGCAGACCATTGCCGATCAGTGTGAGATGTATGCAGGCAGTAAGAAAATTCTGGTCACTCCCTACTATGACTACTTTGCGGACAAATACGTGATGCTTCCCGCAGGCTTCGTGGAGCATATCTATTCTGCCAACGGCTGTTGTGTGGGTAACAGCCGTGAGGAGGCATGGATCCACGCTTTGTCTGAGATCATGGAACGCTTCTGCTGTATCCGACTGACTGCGGAGGATCTTTCCGTCCCTGTGATCCCGGAGGAAACTCTGCGGCAATACAAGCTGGTCAGCGAGATCTTGGACCGTATCCGTGCTGAGGGTCAGTACCATGTGGATGTGGTAGACTGCTCTCTGGGCATGGGCTTCCCCGTGGTCGCTACAAGGATCATGAATTTGAAGACCCATCGCTATATCGTCAGCATCGGTGCCGATCCCATTGCGGAAATTGCCATCCACAGAACCCTCACCGAGGCCTTCCAGGGCAGAACCCTTGCCAATCTTGGACAGGCAGGCAACAGCAAGATCCTCAGCCATGCAAAGGATACAGATATCTGCAACAACGTTCTCAATCAGCTGGAAACAGCCCAAGGGGCTATGAATGCCACCTTTTTCACCCCCTCTCCTGTCCCCTTTACAGAATTCCCCGATCACAGCGGCTTGAATAACAAGGAGCTTGTCCACATCGTTCTGGAGCATTTCCGCAAGCTGAACTGTCGGGTCTATATCCGCAACTATTCTTTCCTTGGCTTCCATTGCTATAAGTTTGTTGTCCCCGGCTTCTCTGAGTCCAGAGGCTTCCGTATTCCCCAGAAGCTCCAGCAATATGCTATGGGAGATCTGGCGGCCAAGGCTCTGAAGCATATCAGAAACGCTGATATTCTCTCCCTTCAGGATGTTCTGGTACATCACAAGATGATCAGGGGCGTAAATTCCAGAGAATATTACTACCCCTTTATCGCCGGACTTCCCTTGGCTCACGGAGATCACAATGTCTCTGCCGCCCTTCACTATGCCTATGCCGCATGGAAGCTAAGGAAGCATACCGATGCCAAAACCTACCTGAAGACCGCCATTTCCTACTGTACAGAGGAGAGAAAGAAGTCTTATCTCCAGTGTATGCTGCAATATCTCCGCTTCGAGGCTGAAGGGATCAGCTCTGCCCAAGCCCTGGACGTACTGCCCCTGCTCTACGGCAAGGAGGATGTGGAACGGCTGAGAAGCAGTCTGCAAGATCACGGAGATGTTTTTTCCAATCTTCTCATGGAATGCTGTCTCCCCCACTGTGATAAATGCCCACACAGGGAGCAGTGCTATTACGAGGAGGCTCGCCGTGTGATCCGCAATACCGGTGAGCGCTACAGCAAGTTTACCGCAGGACAGGACAGAGAGCATTTCCGAATTTAACAGACATAAATCCCCTATGAGCGCCAAACTGCACTCATAGGGGATATCATTTTATTCGATTTCCGCAGTGCCTTCTCCGAAGCTGTCCTTCATCTGCTCCCACTGATCTCTTGTGATCAGGAGCTGTCTGGGCTTCGCTCCTTCAAAGGGGCCGACAATGCCTTTCTCTTCCATTTCATCCACGATCCTTGCGGCTCTGGCATAGCCAAGCTTCAGGCGGCGCTGGAGCATGGAGACGGAGGCCTGTCCTGTTTCCAAAATAACCTCCACGGCGGCAGGAAGCATTTCGTCGGAAGCCTCGTCAGAGACAGGGGCGGGCTCGTGATTCTGCTTAGTGCTCCCCTGCTCCGCAATGCGGTCGATCTGCTTGTCGATCTCCTCAGAGTAATTGGTGGTGGTGTTATTCTTGATGAAGTCTACCACACGGGAAACCTCGTCATCGGTGATGAAACAGCCTTGCACACGCTGTGGCTTGCCCTGTCCGTGGGGAGCAAAGAGCATATCACCCCGACCTACAAGCTTTTCTGCTCCCTGCATATCCAGAATGATACGGGATTCCATAGCGGAGGAAACAGAGAAAGCGATTCTGGAGGGGATGTTTGCCTTCATCGTGCCGGTAATAACATCGGCAGAGGGACGCTGAGTAGCGATAACCAGATGAATGCCGGAGGCACGACCCATTTGGGCAATACGGCAGATAGATTCTTCCACTTCCTTAGCGGCTACCAGCATGAGGTCGGCCAGCTCGTCGATGACCACAACGATCTGAGGAAGCTTTTCCACAGTGGGATCGTCCTGGACGGATTTGTTATAGGATTCTATATCACGGACATGCTGGTCACTCATAAGGCGGTAACGACGGAGCATCTCCGTCACCGTCCATTGCAGTGCGCCTGCGGCCTTCTTGGGATCTGTCACAACAGGGATCAGCAGGTGGGGGATGCCGTTATAAACACTGAGCTCGACCATCTTGGGATCCACCATAATGAGCTTGACCTCTTCGGGCTTTGCCTTATAGAGGAGAGAGACGATCAGAGTATTCATGCAAACAGACTTACCCGAGCCTGTGGTACCGGCAATGAGCATGTGGGGCATCTTTCCAATGTCACCGACGATGCAGGTGCCGCTGATATCCTTGCCTACTGCGAAGGAAACACGGGACTTCTTCTCAGCGAATTGGGACGATCCGATGACTTCCTTTGCATATACGGTGTTGACACTCTTGTTGGGAACTTCGATGCCAACCACAGAGATCTTGTCGGGGATGGCTGAGATACGGACACCCTGCGCACCTAAATTCAGGGCAATATCATCTGCCAGACCGGTGATTTTAGACAGCTTCACACCGGGATCCAGCTCCAACTCATATCTGGTCACAGAGGGTCCACGGATGACCTCAACAATATGGGGGGTGACATTGAAGCTCTGGAGGGTATCCGCAAGACGCTTGGCATTCTCTCGCATTTCTGCCGTACCGTCAGCAGAGCTGTTCTTGCCGTGGTTCAGAAGCTCGATCCCCGGGAAGACATAGGCTGTCTCCACAGGAGCTGACTCTGCGATCTCTCTGGAAATGGAGGCGGCGGCTTGAGCGGCTTCCTTCTTGCTGATCTTGGCAGGGGCGGCGTCCTCCTTTTGGGGTACAGGAGCCTCATCCATCTGGGGTACATGAATCGTAGCAGGAGGAGCATCTATGTCAAGATCTTGATCATAAACCACCCGTTCCCTCTTGGGCTTAGGCTTGGTCTGCTGCTCAAAGATGATCTCCTTATTCACCTTGGGAACGGGAATCTCCTCCGTCTCCTCTACAGTCGTATCGATGAATTCCGTAGGAGTCTTTCCAAGCTTCTCATCCTTGCGGTAATAGGGGGGATTATCCAAGGGCAGATCATAATTGTCTCTGCGTGAGTCACGGCTTTTCCGTTCCTGCAAGGGTCTGTGTCCTGAAGCTACACGGTTGACAAAGCGCTCTGAGGGAGTCTCCTTAGGGGGAGGCAGAGGCTCAGCCTGTCTCTTCTTCATCGCAGTGAGGATGCCGGTCAGAGTAATATTCTGAGTTGCCAGAGCAAAGAGCACCATAGCGACCAGTGTGATCACAAATGCACCGAAGCGAGTGACACCGGCCTCTAACAGCTCTGCAATCAAGCCCGGAATCACACCGCCGCTTTTCCAATTCTGCCCATTCTTCCAGAGCGTTTTGATGTGAAGATCATTGTTCAAATCCCCAAGGAAATCAATGATCACATGGACGAAGCTGCTCAGGAAAATCACCGTGAAGAAGCTGCACCAAATACGCATGCGAACAGGAGCGCCACGGCTGGTGAACAGGATGATCGCACCGTAGAAGAGCATAATGGGCATGGTATAGCGACCGATCTGTCCAAAGAGACCGCCGGAAACCTTGGCCAGAGGGCCAAGGAGTACCTTTTCTGTATTGAACCAGCAAAGGAAGAAAAAGAAGGACAGAAGGAAGAAGACAATACCAAGAATCTCTCGACGATTCTGATTCTTATTCATAACCTTCTGCTCATAGGCCTGGTTCTTGGACTCAATGGTAGACTTGGCAGGCTGGGGGCGCTTTACGGATTTTCCCGCGGCCTTCTCAGCCTGAGAGGGGGCGGACTTCCCTGCCGTAGCTTTGGTATTCTTACCGGGCGTCAATTTCCCGGGATTCTGTTTGGAATTTGCCATAGGAACCTCCATTATCCGTTCAGGATCGAAATAATAAATGCAATGGCTGCCGCATCAATGCAGTAATACAGGAAGAAGCGCAGATGATTCTTCATAAACAGATGTCGGAAATACAATAGGGTGAAATATCCTGCCACTGCGGAAAGCATCACCGTCACCACGCAGGGCAGAAGGGTAGAAATAGCAAAGCTGCCACGGAGCATGGCAAGGAACAGGAAATAGAAGAAGGCGGTGAGCTCATAGATCAGGGTGATCAAATAAGTAAATCTTAAGTTGAATCGGTTGCTAAAGCCTCTGGCACGTCCGATGCAGAGGGAAGCGCCCACGGAGGAAAGACCCGGCACGATGGCAAGCATACGGAACAAACCGATCAGAAGAGCGTCTACCAAGGTGACCTCTCGATCCTCTCTCTGCCCCTCATGCCCTCCGCCGCAGGCATAGATGAGAACGGTATTGACTATGAATGCAAAGGCCGCAAAGGATAAGCTCACCCTCGTCTCCACCTTGCTCAGCACGGCGAAGGAAACCAGCATCGGCACAAAGGCAAAGATACCCAGAAGGTTCACCCTGAATTTGAGCCGCTGTTCTCCGGGGATCGGTCTGCGGGGACTCCGTCTGCCCAAACCGCGGAGGGTGATACCGTGATCTCTGCTTTGACGGTGGTACACAAGATAGATGGCAATCACCACACCGAGACAGATGCAGGCTCTGATATATAAGCCCTCCCCTTCCCATAGAGAAAAGGAACGGAAGGCATTGCGGAACATCAGAACATGGCCGCCAAAGGATATGGGCAACAGCTCGGCAATGCCGCCGGTAATTGCGTAAAGGATCACTTCCCAAAGCTTCATGCATATCTCCTCACTTTCTAACCTCTGTACGGGAGAGTACAGCTTCCTATGTAATCCGTCCCCCAAAAAAGAGAAACGGAGGCTTTCGGGCTTCTATTTTTCCATTATATCATAAAAAACAGATTTTGACTATCCTTTTTCTTCAAATCTTTCTTTTCTTTTCCGAATCATGCCGTGTAGCGTATCCAGCGCCTCGTGGAGACTGCCCAATTGATCGATCAGTCCGCTCTCCACCGCTTCCCTGCCGTAGACGATGGTGCCTACATCCGTGGCGATCTGGCCGGTTGCCATCATATATTCCGAGAACAGCTCACGGGAAATTTGGGAATTCTCCGTGACAAAATCTGTGATCTGTTCCTGAATCCTTTGGAAATAATGATAGGTAGCCGGAGCTCCCACCACCAAGCCGCTCATCCTGACGGGATGGATCATCATGCTTGCTGTGGGTGCGATCATGCTCCGTTTGGCAGAAACCGCAAGAGGGATGCCGATAGAATGTCCCCCACCTAACACCAGGGAGACCGTAGGCTTCTCCATTCCGGCAATCAGCTCGGAGATCGCAAGACCTGCTTCGATATCTCCGCCTACTGTATTGAGCATGAGAAGAAGCCCATCGATCTCCTTACTTTCCTCGATCATGGCAAGTAGAGGAAGTACATGCTCATACTTGGTGGTCTTCACGTTCTCCGGTGCGGCCTGATGTCCCTCAATTTGACCCACTATAGTCAGAATATAGATATTCCCATCCTCGCTCTTGGTAAGTCCGGCGCCAAAGTCTTCTATTCGATTATCCTTTTCCTTCGCTTCCGATTCCATAATACCCTCCAATAATCCTTGATACAGAGATTGTTCCATAGAAAGAGAAAGATATTCTTAGAAAACAATGGAACTTCCCTCTTGGCAAACCGCAGAGAATATGATATAATCTGAAAAAAAGAACAAAGGAGTGTACGCAAATGCAATACGAATACAAGACCCAAGGTGTCTGCTCTTCCAGAATTCTCTTTGATATTGAAGACGGCAAGGTCAACAACATCCGCTTCATCGGCGGCTGCAGCGGCAACACCCAGGGTGTAGCTGCTCTCGCAAACGGCAGAGACGCAGAAGAGGTCATCCGTCTGGTCAAGGGCATCTGCTGTGGACCTAAGGCAACCTCTTGCCCCGATCAGCTGGCCTGCGCCATTACAGAAGCTCTGAAGCAGGGCTAAGGCACAAGCTCCATATTTCCAAGATAACTCCCCCTGAAGCAGATGCAAGGCTCTGCCTCAGGGGGAGAATCTATCTGTTGAGCTGATTCCCTTTCACAAATTTACAGAAGCTCACAAACCAGTGCGGAATAGGCTACGGGATCCTCTAACTCCAGACCTGCAATAAGAAGTCCCTGAGAATAGAAAAGCTCTGCATACTTCTTCGCACGGTCGGGATCTGTTTCAATACAGCTGCGGAGCTTTGCAATTGCTCCGTGATTCGGATTCAGCTGCAGGATCCTGCCGCAACGGAAGGTGGAGGAGGGATCCATCGAACGGAAATACTTCTCCATCTCGAAGCTCATGCCGCCGTCGGGAATCATGGAAAGAGGATGATCCCCTAACTTGCTATCCATGCGGATGTCGACTACCTTATCACCCAGGCTTTCCTTCAGGAAGCTCAGGCTGTCAGACCAATCCTGTGCGGTTTCCTCTGCCTGCTTCTTCTCGTCCTCTGTTTCCAACTCAAGATCATCTGTGAGGATGTTACGGAATTCATGATCCTCGTAGCTTTGCAGAGTCTGGGGAATGAACTCATCTACCTGCTCCTCTAAGATCAGTACATCAAAGCCTCTGCCTAAGATTGCTTTGGTCTGAGGAAGGTTGCCGCCGTTCTCACCGCTAACATAGTAGATGACCTTCTGGGAGGCAGGCATCTTCTCGCAGTATTCCTTCAGGGTGACAAGCTTGCCTTCCTTCCCGGAGCGGAACTGGATCAGATCACGGAGAAGCTCCTTCTTTGCACCGAATTCGGCAACCACACCGAACTTGAGCTGGCGGCCAAAGGCGGCATAGAAGCGGTCATATTTCTCTCTGTCCGAGGTCAACAGCTTCTGCAGCTCACCCTTGATCTTCTTCTCCAAATTGGTGGCAATGACCTTCAGCTCTCTGGTATGCTGGAGCATTTCTCTGGAAATATTCAGGCTCAGATCCAGGGTATCCACAACACCCTTCACGAAGCGGAAGTGCTCAGGGAGCAGATCCTCACAGTTTTCCATGATCAGCACACCGGCAGAATACAGGCTCAAGCCGGACTTATACTCCTTGGTATAAAAATCATAGGGAGTCTTCCCGGGAATATACAGAAGAGCTTTGTAGGTCACCGCACCCTCTACCCCGAAATGGACGGTATGAAGAGGGGCTTCGAAATCATGGAAATGCTCCTTATAGAAGCTCTCATACTCCTCTTGCGTAATATCGCTCTTGTTCTTCTGCCACAGAGGGAGCTGAGAATTCAGTGTCTTTTCTCCAAATACAATGGGATAACGAATGAAGTCAGAGTACTTCCGCACCAGATCCTCCAGAGTGTACTGCTCTAAATACTGTTCCTCCTCTTCCTTCAGTGTCAGGACAATGGTAGTACCGGTACTTTCCTTCTCACAGGGGGTGATGGTATAGCCGTCTGCTCCTGCAGATTCCCAGCAGAATGCCTCTTCCTCACCGTAGGCCTTGGAGATCACTTTCACCTTGGAGGCCACCATGAATGCAGAGTAGAAGCCAACGCCGAACTGACCGATAATGTCGATCCCTTCCTGCTGTTCCATCTCG
>JAFOZC010000094.1 GCA_017391305.1 Oscillospiraceae bacterium
TTCCTGACTCTGCTGTTCCTGCAGCTTGTTTTCTCGGCGGTTTTTGATGTGGTCGGGAATGGGCTGGATGTCACCGGATTTTGTCAGAGCCATCTTGGTCAGCATGGGTCCGAAGAGCTCATAGATCAGGACGGAGAACAGAACGATGTTGCGGATCAGGTCACCTTCCGCACCTAACTGACGGGCGGTCATGGCCATACCCAGAGCCACACCTGCCTGGGGGAGAAGGGTGATGCCCAGATACTTGCACACCTTGGGACTGCACTTTGTCCATTTGGCAGAGCTGTAGGCACCGAAATATTTACCCAGAGAACGGAAAAGAATGTAGATAATGCCTATGCCCACAATGGCAATGTCTGCAAAGACCGTCAGCTCCAGCTCTGCGCCGCTGATGACGAAGAACAGGGCCAGCAGGGGAGAGACCCAACGGTCGGACTTTTCCATAAGGTCATGGGACAGAGGGCAGAGGTTGCAGAAGGCAGTGCCGAGCATCATGCACACCAGCAGGGAGGAGAAGCCGATCTTCACAGAGCCGATCTCGAATTCCAGCATGGACAGAGCCACGGTGGCCAGAACGAAGGCGATGATCAGGTTCAGACGGTTGGTGTTGGAGTGGAACAGCTTCTCCAACTGGGTCAGAAGCCAGCCCAGAATAGCGCCCAGCAACAGAGACAGTACGATCTCCAGCAGGGGATTCAGGAGGATGGAGATCAGATCCACCGTGCCGCTTTGCAGGGTGCGGGCAATGCCGAAGGATACGGCGAAGAACACCAGACCCACTGCATCGTCCAAGGCAACCACGGGCAGCAAGAGGTTAGTCAGCTCGCCCTTGGCCTTATACTGCTTGACGACCATCAAGGTGGCGGCGGGGGCGGTAGCGGTGGCGATAGCACCTAAGGTAATGGCTTGGGAGGCGGTAAGCTTCTCCGGCCACAGCAGATGAATTCCCAGAAGGGCAAGATCCACCAGCACAGCGGCGGCCAGAGCCTGAACAATACCGATGATAATGGCCTGTCTGCCGGTTTCCTGCAGATCCTTTGTGCGGAATTCGTTACCGATGGCAAAGGCAATGAAGCCCAGAGCAACCTCTCCCATGACGGAGAGCACTCCCAGGGCATCGGCACTGACGAAGCCCAGACCGTTAATGCCCAGAGCGCCCAGACAGTAGGGGCCGATGAGCACGCCTGCCAGCAAATAGGCAGTGACATCAGGGAGCTTAAAGGGTTTGACCAGACGGGTCATAAGCAAGCCTGCCAGAATGGCAATGGCAATGGATAACAGATTGGACATAATAACGTATCTCCTTTTCTCATATGCGGCATACAGTATACTACCAAATCAGGGAAAATTCAAACCTAAATTTAGATGTATTTATTAAAAAACAAAAGAAATTTTTATGCATTTTATACAAAAGTCTTCCGATCCTCTTTCCGTCACTCCAAAATACAAGGGAAACCTTCGGGAAAGGCCTTCATTGACAAAGTCTTGCTTGTGTGGTAAACTAAGAGAAAGAAGAGCGGATGGAGGGATCGGTTCTCATAGCTTGGCGGCAAGCTTCGGGCAAGGCCGATCCCCTTCATGGAACAACTGTGCCGATGGGAGCATTTTTGTATGAAACGAAGCAAGTATTCCCAGCATTTTTTGAGACATCAAGCCGATACCCTAAGTGATCGGGAGCTGTTGACCACACTGTTGCAATATTGTGACTCTGCCCCTGAGGAAACAGCAGAGAAGCTTCTGAACCGTTACGGCAACCTTGCCAATCTGCTGGAGGCGAAGACCTCCGACCTTCGGGCCTATACCTCCTTGAATGAGGAATCTCTGGCCTTGCTCTGCCTTGTGACCGAGCTTCGGCGGAAATATCTGATGATCCGTTGCAGAACCGAACGGTTTCTTCGGGACAGCAATGCCTATGCACAGTATTTGATGCCCTATTTCAGCGGTGAGAATGAAGAAATGGTCTATCTCCTTTGCTTGGATGAGGAGGGAAAGCCTCTTTCCTGCGAAAGGGTGGCACAGGGCACGGTGGATTCTGCCAATATCTCTCCCCGATTGCTGGTGCGCATCGCTCTGCAATGTGGGGCCTATGCCGTTGTTCTGGCTCACAATCACCCTTCCGGCTTTTTTACCCCCTCCAATGCGGATATCAGTGTGTCCCAACGCCTGGCCGAGCTCCTGCGACCTCTGGACATCCGAATGTTGGATCATATCATATTCTCCAATGACATTGCCTTGTCCTTGCGAGACAGCCATTATTGCGATTGTTTCTTTTGAATTTTAGAAAATAATAAAAATTCTTATTTTTATTATTGACAAATCGGGAAAGTTGTGCTATGATAGGGGTGTAAACAAGAATGATTCTTATTTGGAGGTGAGATCATGGCTGTACACAAGCACAGCAAGAAGCGTGATGCGATTTTAGAATGTGTCCGCTCCACTGCAAGTCACCCCACAGCGGAATGGGTCTACGCACAGCTCAAGCCTCAGATCCCGGATCTGTCTCTGGGTACGGTATACCGCAATCTTGCCATGTTCAAGCAAGAGGGCCTGATCGGCTCGATGGGTGTTGTGGATGGCATGGAGCGCTTCGAGCGCAATACCGAGCCCCACACGCATTTCATCTGCCATCAATGCTCCGCTGTCATTGATGTCATGGACGTAGATCCCCCTACCCACTTAGGGTCACAGGTCGGCTGTGGCAGCGTGCAGGACTGCATCCTGACCTTTACAGGACTGTGCAATCAATGCGTATCCAATAGCGCAAAAGCTTAAATATTACATCAAAATTTTCAAAAAACATCAATTTAAATTATGGAGGATAAGATTATGAAGAAATATGTATGCCCCGTTTGCGGTTATGTTCATGAAGGCGAGATGCCCGAAGGCTTTAAGTGCCCCCTGTGCAAGGTTCCCGGTGAGAAGTTCAAGCTCGTGGAAGGTCAGATGGCTCTGGCAGCCGAGCATGTATTCGGCGTAGGCACTCAGCTGGACGGTGTTCCCGAAGAGGATAAGAAGTTCATTCTGGATCAGCTCAA
>JAFOZC010000095.1 GCA_017391305.1 Oscillospiraceae bacterium
AACCTCGATCTGACACATTTTCATAGTAAGGAGGGCGGCCTTGTGGCTGTCTGGGGTGACACCGGCACAGCAGTGGCTGTCCACGGTGATACGGGCATTGGGGAACAGGGCCTTGAGGATCAGGGCGTTGGATACCACGCAGATATCCGTACACAGACCAATGAGCTCGATCTCCCGGAAGTCGAAGCTACCCCAGCCTGTCCAGCCGAAGGTGGGCTTGTCGATGATTTCACAGTCTTCCAGATACAGACCCTCACGGATCTGCCAGCCTTCTGTTCCACGGATGCAGTGCTTCACAGGGAGCTTCTGTCCCTCGGGAGTAGTCAGGTAATCCTCACCGTGGGTATCACGGGTGTAGAGGATCTGCCAGCCCTCTGCCTGACGGGCAAGGATCTTCTCCTTCACAGCCTCCACAATGGACACAGCCTCCGCTGTTCCCAAAGCGCCGTCAATAAAATCATTCTGCATATCAATGACCAGTAAGGTTTTCATAGCCTTCTCCTTTCCCTTAAGGGGCGGTAAAGTATGCCAGTGCGGCATCGGAGTAAGCCACCAGCGCTCTGCACAGAGCCAGCAGATCTCCCTTCTTGCCGTTGCCGTAGGAGTCGGGGCTGTACTCTAAGGTAGCGGAAACAGCATCCTCTCCTTCATAAACCACGGCGCTGATGACACTGCGAAGATCTGCTGCCAAAAGCTGATCCAGCTCGAAGGCATAGTAGTTCTTTTCGCTGTCATAAACAGAGTACCGATTCAGCTCCAAGTTGACCTCCTTGCCGGAATAGTCGGTGTACTTGATATGGAGGCTGAGCCCTTCCATTTCCTCCTGATAGGCGCTGAGATCCACAATGAACTTGACCACGACCTTGGATTCCAAGCTCAGAGCCTTGCCTGCCCAGGTGACCTTGGGATCTGCCATATCCTCCAGAACACGGTTATTCTGACCGAAGACCACGGTTTCGGGATCGGTGAGGAGGGCGAGCTGATCGGCGGTCATTGCGGCATCTACAAGGGCATCGGTGCGGTAGGCCTTATAGGTCTGTGCCAGTGCGCCGTAACGCAGGAGCTGGGCGCAGAGCTTCTTCAGGCTTTGGCTTGCGTTACTCTTGCCAAGCTGGCTGTAGGCATAGCTTGCCACGCTGTAGCTGTCTGTGGGGGAGCTATAGGTCTGTCCGTCCTTGACCAGCTTCAGGGCGGCATGGATCTCGTTACCCATCTGCACAGCGGTGAGGCCCTGAAGGGTGAAGTAGTAATAGCTTCCGTTCTTCACACCCTCCAGATAGACGGTGGTGGTCTCTAACTCCGTATTTCCCTCATACTGAGGCAGGATGCACTGCATATAGAAGCTGTCGTAGCCTTCCAAGGCAGAGGCCTTCACCGCATAGTTGATGGAAATATCGCTGGCTAAATTCAGAGTATGCCCGATGGTGATATTCTCCCAATCGGGGGTATCTGTCTCGGGAGCGTCTCCGGGAATGGGATCTTCGGTGGGTTGGGGATCTTCAGTGGGCTGGGGAGCGACCGTGGGATCTTGTCCCTCCTCGGGGATGAAGCGGCTCACGGGGATCAGCTCTACATCAAAGTATTCCATTCCGTCCACGGTGACATTGCTTGTGGAATAGCCGCCGAACTGCTGATAAGCACCCCCGCGGAAGATCAGAGCCCGATCGGGAGAAGCGGAAGTGATCCGCCAGCTTCCGTTGACGCCTTCCTCAATGCTCCAGAAGTATTCTGCAGTAGAAGAGCCGATATTGGTACCACTGCCATACTTCAGATACTGTACGCCGTTATAAATGGTATAACGGCCCTTCTCGCTGTGATAGCTTAGGGTCAGAACATAGTCCATAACCGCATTCCGGTCCACATACTCCTCAGTGAGGGTGAACGGATCGGAGCTGACCTTGCCGGAGGAGGGGTAGCTGTTCTTCATGAAATAATATACTCCGTCCACCTTGGCGGCAATGACATACTCACCGCTGACACCGGGGGCGAAGGGGACATAGCTTTCTGCCCCGGCAATGCCGCAATGGATGCATTCACCGTCGCTGAAATCATGTCCCAAGGCGGGGATGGACTTGTCCTCCTTCTCACCGCATACGGTGCAGAGGTAGGTCAGGATGCCCTTTTCCGTACAGGTGGGGGCAAGGGTCTCGGTGCCTTCATCCCAAGCGTGACCTGTGGCAGGGATCTCCTCTTCCTTGGTCTGCTGACACAGGGAGCAGGTGAAGGTCTTGATACCAACGCTGACACAGGTGGGGATCACAGTGACCTTACCCTCTCCCCAGCCGTGACCGTAGGCGGGGGTGGTAGAGCTATAGCTTTCTCCGCAATTGGCATTGGTGCAGGTATAACGGATCTCACCGATGGTGCTACAGCTTGCCTCGGAGATCACATCCACCTGTCCCCAGAAGTGACCGGTTGCGGGAAGTACCTCGTTGACCAGAAGCAGGTTACAGTCGGCGCAGACGATGACACGGCTACCCATAGCCGTACAGGTGGGGGCGGTGATGGTATCGTTTACATTATCGTGGGGGCAATCCGGGTTGCTTCCTACCTTGCCTACGGGAATGATCTCGATGTCAAAATATTCACTGCCTCCGGCGGTGACGTTGGGCAGATAGTAGCCGCCGAAGCTGTTGTAGCCCATAGCCCGATAGACCAGGCCTCTGCTGGTGGTAGCGGCCACGATCCGCCAGCTACCGTTGGTGCCGGGACTGACGGTCCAGTAATAGGGGGTCTGGCTTGCGGAAAGATTGGTGCTGGAGGGATACTTGAGATACAGACCGTTGGAGTCGATGGTATACTTGCCCTCCGCAGGATGATAGGTCAGGGTAAAGACCAGATCCTTGGCAAAATCCTCGTGAACATAGCCCTCGGTGACCTCTACGGGAACACCCTGGTACTTCTTACTGCTGGTAACCAGTGCGTTGGGCATGGCATGAT
>JAFOZC010000096.1 GCA_017391305.1 Oscillospiraceae bacterium
TCAAAGGAGATGGCATACAGACCGGCCTCTGCATTGTAGCTCTCAAGTCCCTTCACCGTGGCTGTGACAGCCTTGCCCTCAATATCTGTATAGCTCACTCGGAGGCTCAGATCGTCCAAGCTCCCGGTGTAGCCTGCGATATCGAACACGAATTTCAGCGTAACCTTGGATTGCAGATCCAGAACCTTACCCACCCAAGTAACGGAGGGTGTCGGCATATCATTCAGGGTCACATTGGTATTGCCGAAGCTAAGCTCGCTCATGTCAGACAGATAAGCTCTGTGGGCATCCGTCATATTGGCATCTGCAAGGCTGTCTGTTCTGTAATTCTTGAAAATCTGTGCCTTGGCACCGTACCGAAGGAGATCTGCACATAGAGTCTTGAGATTGTCGGCAACTGTAGTCTTGTCAAGCTGAGAGTAAGCATAGGTGGCAATGCTGTATACATCTATAGGAGAGCAATAAGGCCGTCCGGCTTTGATGCCGTAGAGGATCGAGGTAATGGTATCCTGCATCTGTACAGCGGTGAGGCCGTCTAAGGTAAAGTAATAATAGCTCCCCTTGTCTACCGGCAGGAGGCGGATGGCAGTGGTACCGACCTTCCTGTTCCCCTCGTAGGTATCTAAGGTGCTGTCTACATAAACCGTATCCATATCAAAGCCCTGCAGCTGGGTCTTGGGGATTACCAGGTTGACGGAGATATCACTTGCCAGATTTAGGCTGTGGTTCAGCTTTAGAGAAGCATTTTCCACCGGATCGTTGCTCTGAGTCACTCCGCAAAGGCAGGAACCGTTGCTGAAGGTGTGAGCCGTGGCTGTAAACCGGGCGATAACGGTAATGTCGGACTGAATATTGGTCAATGCCGTGTCCCAGCCCTTAAAGGTATAATGCTTAAGGGCATCGGGGGCTTTGGTGGGGGTGACACCGTTGTAGACAGCGGTATCTCCTCTTATAACCTGTGTCGTATCAAGAAGGGCTCCATCCTCATTAAGGAAGGTAACAGTATGCATAGGATTGGGAAGTTTTCCCTTTGGCCCGATGTAGAGATAGTCGATGGAAATACAGGCATGCTTGCCGGGGGCGGATTGGATGGCATTGACAAAGGGACGGATACAGGTAATTTGTCCTGCCTCCTTATAATAGCTGGAATCTAAGGGGAATGTAAGGGTAAAATAACCCCGGTTTAGCACATTTTCCAAGTTGAATGTTTTGGAAATCTTGTAGTTTCCACCGGGGGCTTCCCCCTGATAGTCATGGTAGAGGACAAAGCCATTGGCATTAGGGTTAGTGGATACGGCATTGTCGATCTTAAGACGAACTTGACAATAATCCTCCGAACCGGGAGTATAATGCAGAGGGAATTCCGAGATGACACTACTTGTACCGGTTTGGATGTACTGATAGGCAGTACTATCTGTAGGAAGAACACCAAAATGGATGGCACCCTCATTGATGTAGGGGGCTGTGGTACGGGAGCTGATATGGTACCAGTTGGAAGCAAGGTCAAAGTTCCGACCTCCGTACACCCGACCCAAATAACGCTGATGGTCTGCCGCAGTGTTCTCGAAGCCGAAATACATATAGTCCTGCTCATTGAGCAAAGATTCCGGGCCTACATAAATGTAGTCGAAGCTAATGGAGGCTTGCTTGCCGGGGATGCTTTGAATACCATTGACAAAGGGTCGTAATGCGGTGATTCTGCCTGACCATTTCTCATCCATAGGAATGGTATAGGTTACATAGCCTTTGTCAGCAACATCTGACATATGAAAGACCATACGAACATAGTTTTCGTTAATGGATCCCCCATCCACACCGTAGAAGAGGACGAAGGAGCTCTCCCCATTTACGGCAGGAGAGACAGCGTTGTCGATCTTAAAGCGAACCTGACAGACTTCACCGGGATGGGGAATATAATTCAGAGGGTGGGCTTCCCATTTGGTGCCGGTTTCGATGTAATGATAGGTATAGGTGGTATCGGTAGCCAAGCTGATGGTAATAGCACCGTCAGCAATTGCCGGGGCAGTGGTTCTTCCCGAAGGGGCAAACCAGTTAGAAGGGAGATCGTAATTTGTATCGTTATAGGCAAGGTTGTGGAAATGAGCGGCGGAATCGGCATTGCTGTCAAAGTCAAAATACAGGTACTCTGCCTCAGCAAGGAATGTAAAGTAATCCAGACTTGCCAAATTGGTACCGGCTGTACCGGAGACTTGAAGGTAGACCTTGTGCGCTCCCGGAGTAATGCTCCGGGTTAGATCAACTTTTCTGGAAGAGCCGGCGGACTCAGCCGTAAGAGTGTAGCTCCCAATCAGATTGGTGGTGGCAATAGAATCAATGTAGAAGTTCAGTTTGGCACCGGCATAGAGCCCCCGCACAGCAAATTTGAGACTCTTCTCATTGCCTGTAAAGGTAATATTTCGGTATTCCAGCCATTCACCGTTACGGAGGTTGTTGAGGGTTTTGTTCATGGAAGCATTGGCTTCCAGAGGCAGTGAGAAGTTGGCGTTCACGGAGCTCATGTTATGAAAATGCTCTACTTGAATGACTTCATCGGAGCCTCTGTGTCGGTTGTAATCGTAGAGATAGGATACAAGCTCGGCAGGTCTGTCTGTTTGGATACCGTCGAAACCCATGTTCAGCATATAAGCCCATGTTTTCTCGCTGTCCGGTCTGCCGCCACTCCAACCACCGGCAAAAATGGTAGCTCCGTAGAGTGCAATGCCGTTGGCATGACAGAAGTCGGCAAAGCCGTTGGTGATCAGCTTTTCCCTTGCAGCAGCGGTGTCCTCTCCGTAGGTGATCTCTACAGCTTTAAGATAGTTTCCGTTATTCAGGTGGTCCTGCAGGATAGATTGGTTGGGGTTGCCCATAACCTGCAGGAAGAGGATGCTGTTCTTTACATCATCCACTGTAATGGGTTCCTCGGGGTGGGCAGTGTTCCAATCTTTTACTGCAACGGGGAACCATGCGGTCATATCGGAGGCAAGCTTAGCGCATTTGAAATACGCATTTCCCAGCATATTTTTCTCTCGCAGGAGCTTATAACAGGCAGAAAAAACTGTTTCGTTACTGCATTTATCTATGGTGACTACAGTTTTGGGTCCATAAATAGCGATCATATCCATGCAATCATCGAAACGAGCCACATTCACCGTAGCGCCGGAGGAGGCTGCCTTGCCGTAATGGGCGGAATAATTGGGCAGTGTGTTCAGAACCTTTGCCTGAGCAGCAGACATGGTGTACTTGGTGGAGCCGGTGCCACCCTGTTCCGGGCGCAGTGCCATAGAGCGGAGCTGTGACCATGTGTAGTCTGCTACCTTGCCGGTGTGGCCCACTACGTTGCGATCAATGGTGGAGTCGTGCATCAAGGTAAGGATACCATCCTTGCTCAGCATAACATCCACCTCTACCCCATCCACACCCATGGTGATGGCGTGATAAACAGCGGGCAGAGAGTTCTCCGGCGCCATTCTCCATGCGGAACGATGGGCAAAGGAAAGAGGATCCATTCGCTCTGTTTTTGCCATAGTGTCCTGGGCACCGTAGGAAGGGGCCGGATAGGCAAACCCGGGAATCAACAGTGTACACAGAAGAACCATTAAGAGTAAAATTGAGGAACCGTGTTTGATAAGCTTATTCATTAGAAGAAGCCTCCTTATTTGAGTAGCAATCGGTTTATCTGATGAAATAGTCTCTTGCGCTGTCGGAGTAGGCAAACAGGGCCTTACACAGGTCTAAGAGGGCGCCGGTCTTATGATTGCCGTAGGTATCTGCACTGTATTGCAAGGTGCAGGATACAGGATGATTCCCTGCATAGATCTGCACAGACACTACGCTTCTCAGTTCGGCAGCTAAGAGAGCATCTAAGGTAAAAACATACCATCCCATATCCGAGTTGTAAAGCTCAGGATTCCCTACACTCAGGGTCTTAAGTTCACCATTGATGTCAGTATAGCTTGCCTTCAGAGTCAGTGTGGACGGATCACCCTGATAATTCACAGGACCAAAGACGAACTTCAGAGCAACCTTGGATTCCAGATTCAGAGACTTGCCTGTCCAAGAGATAGGAGCATTATCCAAATTATTCAGAACCTTGTTGGTGTTGCCGAAGGTGACTGCCTCTATGTCGGACAGGTATGCCTTGTGAGCCTCGGTCATAGCCGCATCTGCAAGGGCGTCTGTGCGGTAGTTCTTGTAGATCTGGGCAGCGGCACCGTAACGGAGAAGATCTGCACAAAGACGCTTCAGTGTAGCAGAAACAGAGCTCTTGTCAAGCTGAGCATATGCATATTGAGCAATGCTGTATCGATCCGGCTCGGAACAGTAGAGTCTGCCGTCCTTCTTCATATAGAGGGTAGCTTCCAAGGTATCGTTCATCTGCACTGCGGTGAGACCCTCTAAGGTGAAGTAGTAATAGCTACCCTTTTCCGTGGGATCGATATGCACAGCCTCCTCCCTGCCGGGAAGCTTGACCTCCAGATAGAAGCTGTCATAGTCTGCCATGCTCTCCTTGGTAAGGGCGTAGTTGAGGGAAATATCACTTGCCAAATTCAGGGAGTGCATGAGCTTGGTGTCTTCCACAACGAGGGGTGTTTCCAATACTGCCCTCATGACCAGTGCGGCGGCCTCAAGAGTGTGGCTGTCTACCACGAAGTCATAGTAGGGCTCCTCAGCCTTGCCGGAACGCTTTTGAATCTCCGGATCGGTAACAGCATCCTGCGGCAGACCGATCTCCGGCTTCTTGTCATAGGCGACCTTGAGATCCGTCAGAGACAGAACATTTGCGTTCCCCGCTGCACTGTTGTTGTACAGGACGATATAGCAGTAGCGATGATCGTCCTTAGACACAAAGAAGGACTCCGCATCAATGGGCAGTGCGTAATACTGTGCCGTAGCACTGCCTACGGTCACATCCCGACGACCTACCACCTGCATAAGACCGTTAGCGGTAGCATTGCCTTGGGTGACAATGCCCGCTACCAGCTTTGCGGGTTCGTCGGTCTTGATGTTCTTCACTCCCACATCCACACTGGTGGGGACATAGGTGGTAGAGAGCTTCAGCATAAAGGCTACCGCCTGACCGGGCGCCAAATAGACCTCGTTCTTAGGGCCGATCTTGTTGTAGGTGGTTGTAGAGGCGGTGATGTGATCGGTTACCTCAATGCCCTCGGGAACGATGGTGGTCGTGCTGCCGGGGATCGTCTCACCGGTTTCGTCTGTGGCAGGAACGTTTGCCGTAGGCTCCTCTTCGGAGTCTACGAAGATCGCGCCGTTTCCTGTAAGCTGAGAAGCAAAGTCCTCGGCGGACAGAAGGATGTTGCGGATCTCCTTCACGGAGGCGTATCCCTCTTGATCCACCAGATAGGCGAAGAGGATCTCCGGGGCAAGGCCTGTATCCTCCCCCATAGGATCGTAGATCCGCACCGCATCGAAGTAGAAGTTGCCCATGTGATTCAGGAATGCATAGGAACCATTGATGGGAGCATTGACCCACAGTACCACATCGTAGTCCCCATAGGGCAGACCCTGTACGGAGACCACGGGGATCTGGTACAGCTCTAATTCGCCCTTGTTGTTGACAGTCAGGGTCTTTTCTGCCTTGTCCTTTGTTCTGTCAGCCCCCTTCTTCCATACCTCGACACGGATAGCGCCCTGATCCGTATCGGTGCGGCTGATGATATCGAAGCCGGTACCACGGAAGCTGAAGCTTGCCTCCGTATACTTATCCGTCTGGTACTGGGTCTTGACGCCTCTGCCTGTGACAACGAAGCTGCTGCCGTTGGAGAGCTTGCTGTCGTTCAGATAGGAGGAATCGTAGCCGTAAACAGGCTCGGGAGCCAATCTGCCTACTCCTGCGTAGACATAGTCTATGAGGATCTTGTCTCCCTTTTCAGCGGTCACACCCTCAAACACCAGACGCAGTCTCTCGATTGCGGGAGCGTTATCAAAGCTGTCGTCTAATTGGGCGGTCATGATCACATAGTCCTCCTCGGGATTCAAGGGCATCTGAGGAGCTAACTTGAGGGGA
>JAFOZC010000097.1 GCA_017391305.1 Oscillospiraceae bacterium
GATGGAGGGAGGGCCAAGGGTTCGGTGGGCATCGGTAAACAGAGCGTTAAGTTTCGATTTATCGCTCCCGACCGTCGCACAAATCGGAATAATGAAGAATGAATGATGAAGGATGAATAATGAATAATTTCGGTGTCGGCTACGCCGAAAATTTAAAAAATGGATGTAATTCCCATGGCGAAGCCATTATTTTAAATCCAACCCGAAGGGATACCACAATTATTCATTATTCGATATTCGTTATTCATTCAAATTCCAAATCGCTCAACAGAGTGATAAACAGACTTTCTTTCCCCAAATTAATATCCCCCCGGGGGGCTTCCGCCGATCCGGATTTATGGGTATAATACTTAGGAAGGGTGTTTCGGCAGCTCCCACAAGCGGTGGAGGGACATACACCCAATTACAAAAAAGAAGGGAAACGAAATATGAAGAAGTTTTTTGCGCTTTTGCTGGCTGTCAGCATGGTTCTGAGCCTTACAGCCTGTGGCGGCGGTGCAGATAGGGGCTCTACTCTTGTCTACGGCTCCGGCGATTACGACTCCATCAACCCCATTATGAATGAGCACTGTGAGATCAAGCACCTGCTGTTTGATTCTCTGGTAAAGCTGGACAAGGACAGCAAGCATGTCCCCGGTCTGGCAGAGAGCTGGACCTATGACGATGCCACCCTCACCTACACCTTCAAACTCCGCTCCGATGTTAAGTGGCACGACGGCGAGAAGTTCACCGCCAGTGATGTCAAGTTCACCATCGAAGCCATCATGAATCCCGACAACGGCTCCGAGAATTATCCCAACTACATCGAGATCGCTGAGATCAAGGTCATCTCCGATACAGAGATCGCCTTTGTCCTGTCCGAGCCCAACTATGCCTTCTTGGACTACATGACGATGTCCATCCTGCCGGAGCACAAGCTTCAGGGGGAGGATATGTGGCAGTCCGATTATTTCAAGAACCCTGTCGGCACCGGCCCCTACAAGCTGGAAAGCTGGGATGTCGGTCAGGCCATCACTATGGTGAAGAATGCCGATTACTTCGGCGGTGCCGCCAAGATCGACACCATCATCTTCAAGATCGTCACCGATGACAATGCCAAGGCTCTACAGCTGAAGGAAGGCGCTTTGGATCTGGCACAGGTTACCCCCAAGGATGCCCGTAATTTCCGGGATTCCGAGGAGCTGACCGTTTACGATATGGCTACCTCTGACTACCGTGGCATTCTGTACAACTTCTGGAATCCCTACTGGCAGGAAAACGGGGATCTGATCCCTGCCATCAGCTACTGCATCGACCGTCAGGCCATCGTGGATGCGGTTCTGCTGGGGGAGGGCTTCGTGGCTTACAGCCCCATTCAGCTCAATGAGTACAACTACGACGGTGTCGAGAAGTACGACTTTGATCTTGCCAAGGCAGAGGCGGCATTTGTTGCGGCCGGTTGCGAGAGGGATGCGGAAGGCTACTGGTGCCGTAACGGTGAGCGGATCTCCTTCACCGTCAACGCAACGCCCGGGGATCAGGTTCGCATCGAAATGGCGCAGATCGCCGCCCAGCAGCTGCAGGAGGCGGGTCTGGAGGTAAAGGCCAATGTCCCTCCCGAGGGCATTGATTGGGGCGGACAGGAGTGCTGTATCATTGGCTGGGGCTCTCCCTATGATGCGGACGATCACACCTACAAGGTATTCTCCACCGATGCAGGTGCCAACTACTCCGGCTATTCCAACACCGAGGTAGATCGGTGGCTGAAGGAGGCCCGTCAGACCGACGATCCCGCCCGACGTGCCGAGTGCTACAAGCAGTTCCAGATCGCAATGGCAAAGGCACCTGCCTATACCTACTTTGCTTACATCGATGCCATGTTCGTTGCCCGTAGCAATATCAAGGGCATCGATGCCGATACTGTTCTGGGACACCACGGCGTGGGCATTTTCTGGAATGTCACCCAGTGGACTGTGGAGTAATAAATACGAAATGCATAGGATAAGGGGCTGGCTTCCGGCCCCTTATTACGCATTTTTCTTCATAGACAGATGGAAAGGCTGTGCCTTGCTATCTGTGTGTGAAGAAGTTTTCGGAAGAATCAGGATAGGATGATCTATATGGAAGAATTGCTGAAAATTGAGAAGCTGTCCGTTGGCATTCACTCTCCCATGGGCAAAGTGCAGGCGGTTCGCGATGTCAGCTTTGCACTGCACCCCGGTGAGCTCCTTGCCATCGTAGGGGAATCCGGCTGTGGAAAGAGTATGCTCTGCAAGACCATTATGAAGCTGCTGCCCAAGTCTGCCAAGATCGAGGGGGGCAGGATCATTGCAAACGGCGTGGATATTACAGACTACTCCGATAAGGATATGCGTAAGCTCCGAGGCAAGCTGTTTTCTATGATTTTTCAAGATCCCATGACGGCATTGAATCCCACCGTCCCCATCGGCAAGCAGATCGCTGAGGCGATCTTGATCCATGAGCCCAAGCTCCCCAAAGAGGAAGTCTATCACCGTGTGATCGGCCTTATGGAATTGGTTGGCATTCCACAGCCCCATCAGCGGTATAAGCTGTACCCCTATAATTTCTCCGGCGGTATGCGGCAAAGGAGCATCATGGCCATCGCTTTGGCGGCAAAGCCCAAGATCCTGATAGCCGATGAGCCTACGACCGCATTGGATGTGACCATTCAGGCGCAGATCTTGGATCTGCTGAAAGAGATCCGCACCAAGCTGGGAACGGCCACGATCCTTGTTTCCCACGATTTGGGGGTGGTGGCAAGATGTGCCGATCGGGTGGCCATCATGTATGCAGGCAAGATCGTGGAGATCGGTACTGCCGAGGAAGTGTATTACGATCCCCGCCACCCCTATACTTGGGGACTTATGCAGTCTCTGCCTGCTCTGAACAGGGGGGCAAAGGAGCTGAAAACCATTCCCGGTATGCCTCCCACTCTGATCGATCCAACCGTGGGGGATGCCTTTGCCTGTCGGAATGAATATGCTCTGGAGATCGACTATCACGAACAGCCGCCTATGTTCAAGATCACGGACACTCACTATGCGGCAACTTGGCTTCTCGATCCCAGAGCCCCCAAAGTAGTACCGCCTATAGGAGGGAGAGGTCATGTCTGAGATTCTTTTGGATGTACAACACCTTACCCATGTGTTTCGCTTAGACAAGCACGCTGTTATCAAAGCAGTGGATGATGTGTCCTTTCAGATGAAGAAGGGGGAGATCCTCGGCCTTGTGGGGGAGTCCGGCTCCGGCAAGTCTACCGTGGCTCGATGCATCATGAATGTCTACAAGCCGACCGGAGGGAAGATCCTCTACAGAGACATCGACATAGGGGATAAAGCACAGCTCCGCAAGCACCGCAAAATGCTGGAGTCTCTTCGCCAGATCATCTTTCAGGATTCCACCTCAAGCCTGAATCAGCGCATGACGGTGGCGGATATCATCGCAGAGCCTATGTCCATCCACCGTATGCGACCTGCCAGAGGAAGCTTGCGGGCAGAGGCGGAGTTTCAGCTAAGCTATGTGGGCATGGATGCAAGCTATTTGGACAAGTACCCCACGGAGCTTTCCGGCGGTCAGCGCCAGCGTGTGGCCATTGCCCGCGCCCTTTCTATGGAGCCGGAATTGCTGGTAGCTGACGAACCCATTGCCTCCTTGGATGTGTCCATCCAGGCTCAGATCATCAATCTCCTGCGGCACTGCAATCGGGAACACGGCTGCTCCATACTGTTCATTGCCCATGACCTTTCTATGGTGGAATATCTTTGTGATCGGGTGGGTGTCATGTACCGAGGAAGGTTGGTGGAGATCGCACCTACCGCAGAGCTTTACGCAAATCCACGGCATCCCTATACCAAGGCACTGCTGTCAGCCATTCCCATTCCCGATCCTATTGCGGAACGCAGTCGGAAGCGGATAGACTTTGATGAGGTGAGCTTTGACCGTGACGGTGTGTTGACCCGAATCGCAGCGGATCACTTCGTTTTGATGCAGGAGGAGGTCTGATGAGAAGAAATCCTTTCGTTTATTACGGCAAAAAAGCACTGATATTTTTATTGAGTGTGTTTCTTCTTTCTGTGACAGTGTTCTATATCTCCCGTCTTGCTCCCGGTGATCCCCTGATGAGCTATTACGGAGAACGGGTGGAAAAAATGTCGGTAGAGGAAAAGGAAACCGCCCGTGGTAAGCTGGGCTTGAACGAGCCCATTTATATCCAATATATTCGCTGGGTGGAAAATGCGATCAAGGGGGACTTCGGCATCTCCTTTAAGTACAAGCAGGATGTGATGCAGGTCATAGGGAGCAGGATCGGATCTACCCTGATTCTGGGTGGGACAGGCTTTGTCCTCACCTTTGTGGGAGCGCTGCTCTTGGGCATTCTTTGCGCCTGGTATGAAGACAGATGGGTGGATAGACTCCTCTGCAAGGGAGGCACCTTGCTTAGCTGTATCCCGGAGTTTTGGCTGTCTCTGGTGCTGATCCTCGTCTTTGCGGTAACACTGCATTTGCTCCCCGGCAGCGGCGCTTATGACGTCGGCTACAAGAATAATGTTCTGAACCGTATCGAACACCTGATCCTGCCGCTGGTTATCGTGGTGCTGCAGCACCTGTGGTATTATGCCTATATGATCCGCAACAAGCTGTTGGAGGAGATCGGAGCGGACTATGTCTTGCTGGGGAAATCCAAGGGCCTGTCCAAAAGGAAGATCATGTTTCGGCACTGCCTGCGGAATGTCCTGCCCTCCTATATCAGCCTCATGGCGATCTCTGTACCCCATGTAGTGGGCGGTACTTATATCGTGGAGACCGTGTTCAGCTATCCCGGCATCGGCGCTCTGTCCTATGAAAGCGCTCGGTATCATGACTATAACCTGCTGATGGTGCTTTGCATGATGACCGGTATCCTGGTGATCTTCTGCAATATGATCGGTCAGATCATCAATGAGAAGCTCGATCCGAGGATCAAGGCAACTGAAGTAGTGGAAACATCGGAGGTGACCGAACTATGACAGAAAAGGAACTGTTTACCGTCGTCGGCATCCGTCCCGAGCCTCCGGCGCCCAAAAAGAAAGTGAAGCGTCTGAAGGGCTTTCCTTGGATCTCCGGGATCTTGCTGGCGCTGATCCTTCTGTGCTGTCTGTTTGCGGAGCTGCTGATGACCAAGGAGCCCGGTTATCTGGATCTGCAGAACTTCAACGTAGCCCCCAATGGCGAGTTTTTGTTCGGTACAGATACGCTGGGTCGTGATATTTTCTCCGGCATCTGGTACGGCGGCCGCATCTCCCTTACCATCGGCTTCCTTGCCACCCTGATCTCTACTCTGATTGCGGTGGTCTACGGCTCTGTCAGCGGCATTGCTCCCGGATGGCTGGATGCCTTGATGATGCGCTTTACCGAGATCTTTCTCAGTATTCCGGGACTGCTGATGGTGCTGTTCCTGCAGGCGATTTTGGGACAGGCCAATGTGCTGAGCCTGTCTGTTGTCATTGGTGTGACCGGCTGGGCAAGTATCGCCAAGGTCGTCCGTACCGAAGTTCGACAGATCCGCAACAGCGAATATGTGGTGGCATCCAAATGCATGGGCGGAAAGTTCCCCCATATTCTGCGAAAACACCTTGCCCCCAACTTTATTGCCTCCATCATGTTTATGGTGGTGATGAATGTCCGTGGCGCCATCGGCTCGGAGTCTACCCTCAGCTTCATGGGCATGGGTCTGCCTCTGGAGATCATCTCTTGGGGAAGCATGCTGTCCCTGTCTGAAAAAGCACTCCTGACAGATAGCTGGTGGATCATTATCATCCCCGGCGCCTTTCTGGTGACACTGCTGATGTGCCTGACAAATATCGGCAACTATCTGCGAAAGTCCGCCAATCGGAAAGAGAGCAATCTGTAAAAGGGAATATAACGCAAAAAAACGCAGGCCGTGTAAGCTTACACGGTCTGCGTTTATGCTTCGGGGAATTATTCTGCGAAAACCTTCTTCAGCTTGGCAAAGCGGGGCAGGCCGTTTTCCATAGGCATGACCAGATCGCCGCGGATCAGGGGAGCGCAGTAGCGGATGAAGTCCTCGGTCACATTGGAATGATCCTCGGTGATCCATTCCAGAGGAACCTTCTGCTCGAAGTTGGCGACCTTCTCCAGATCAAAGAGAACATACTCGCACTTGTAGCCGTTTTCACGGTCACACTTGAAGCCTACCATCTTGCCGGTCTCCCCTGCAATGGCGGCCTCCACAGCGGTCTTGCCGGAGTTGAAGGACTCTTCGATATCTGTAGCGGAGGCGCAGTGAGCGGCACAGCGCTGGAGGAGGGACAGCTCGATGCCACGAACCTTTGCACCGGTGGCAGCCTTGACCACATCGGCCAGACGGGCAGCCAGACCGCCAAGCTGGGCATGGCCGAAGCCGTCGGTGCCGGAGGTCTTTGCCTCGGATACGAAGGTGCCGTCGGCATAGTGGACACCCTCGGAAACGGCTACGATGCAGTTGCCGTTCTCCTTATAAATACGGCTGACATCGGCAACGAAGCGATCCATGTCGAAATCTACCTCAGGCAGGTAGATGAGGTCGGGGCCGTCTCCGGACAGACCTGCCAGGGAAGCGGCGGCGGTGAGCCAGCCTGCGTGACGCCCCATGCACTCGATAATGGTGATCATGCCCTTGTCATAAACATGGCTGTCACGGGAAACCTCCATGAAGGAGGTGGCGATATACTTAGCGGCGGAAGCGAAGCCGGGGCAGTGGTCAGTGCCGAAAAGGTCGTTATCAATGGTCTTGGGTACACCGAAGACACGGCACTCATAGCCTACGGACTTCATATAACGGCTGACCTTGTTGCAGGTATCCATGGAATCGTTGCCGCCGTTGTAGAAGAAGTAACGGATGTTGTACTTCTTGAAGATCTCCAGAATGCGCTTATAGTCGGTATCGTCCTTCTCGGGATCGGCGATCTTGTAGCGGCAGGAGCCCAGAGCGGAAGAGGGGGTGTGCAGCAGAAGCTCCAGCTCTGCGGGATCTTCCTTGCTCATGTCCATGAGACGGTCATTGAGGATGCCCACGATGCCGTGATTTGCGCCGTAGACAGCGGTGATGCAGTCGGCCTCAAGGGCGGTCTTGATGACGCCGTAGGCACTGGCATTGATCACAGAAGAAGGGCCGCCGGACTGGCCGATGACAGCTGCGCCAATGAGCTTGTTGTTAGACATTTGTTTTACCTCCGTTGGTGAAGTGAATTTTTTTCGTAGCACATTATACCATAATTTTCTCCCCTTTGCAAGAAAAAATGCCAAGCTGTTTTACAAGAATTTTGTTGCATTTTTTCGTTCCGCGTGTTATGATAGGAGAGGATATGACCTTTGAAGGGAGAAATGTATTTTGAGCAACTCTGAAACCCGTTTCCAGGATATACTCTGGGCTTTGAAGAAGCATTTTGCATGGATCTGTCTGGCTACCATGATTTTTACCGTAGGTGCTTGGCTCTACACCAAGTATGCCATCACCCCTATGTACCGTACCGAGATCTCCTTCTGTATCTTCTCCGGCGAGCGTGAAGGCACTGTTACCAATACCGAGATCACCTCTGACGCAAAGCTGGCCGGCACCTACAAGATCCTGCTGAAGAGCCAGCCTGTTATGCAGGCTGTCAGCGAGCAGATGGGTGGCAAGGTAGCTCCCGATGCCATCGCTGCCATGATCAGCACACAGGCTCCTCCCGAGACCCAGATCATTTACGTCTATGTCACCTGCCCGGATCCTCAGCTTGCCTGTGATGTGGCCAATGCCATTGCCGTTGCCGCCCCGGACCAGGTGCATAGATTGGCACGTGCCGGTGAGCTGACGGTGGTGGACCTGCCTATCGTTCCCACCACTCCCTATTCCCCCGATGTGGCCAGCAATGTTTCCGGCGGCTTTATCCTCGGTCTGCTGCTGTCCTGTGCAGTGGTCGTGGCCATCGCTATGCTGGATACCACCATCTGGCACGAGGAGGATCTGGAGCGCACCTTCAACATCCCTGTTCTGGGTACTGTTCCCAGCATCACCAACGCTCCTTCCAATTCCTACCGCAGCTATGAATACAGGAGGTAAGCATCATGGGTAACTACACTCCCAATTCCAAGAAGAAAAAGACAGGCGGCAGACCCATTGCCCCCCACCTGACCGCTTCCAGCCCCTTCGCCATTAAGGAAGCATACAACTCCATCCGTACCAAGCTGATCTTCACCGGCAAGGGGGAAAAGTGTCCCATCTTCGCCGTTACCAGCTCTCTGGCCTCTGACGGCAAGACCACCAATGCGGTCAATCTGGCCATTTCCTTCGCCATTGCCAATCAGCGTGTCCTGCTCATTGATGCAGATATGCGTAAGCCCTCTATCCACCGCCATTTCAGCTGTGAGAGCAAGAACGGTCTCAGCGAGGTTCTGGCAGGCCTGACCTCTGAGATCAATTTGCGGAAGACCGACACAGAGCATCTGACCATCCTCACCGCAGGTCAGATCCCTCCCAACCCCGCAGAGCTTCTCAGTACCGAGAATATGGATGCCCTGCTGGAGTACGTTCGGGGCTATTTCGACTATGTCATCATCGACACTCCCCCTGTTAACATCGTTACCGATGCAACGGTTCTGGCAGAGAAGGTCACGGGCTATGTCTTCGTCACCCAGGCCGGCAAGAACCACATCCGTGATATTTCCGATGCCATCCACCAGCTGGAGGATATGAATGCCAACATCGTCGGCATGGTGCTCAACGATCCCAGCAACGAGGCAGAGAACCACTACGGCTACCGCTATAAGAGATATTACCGTAGCACCGGCTACCGCTACGGACCCGATGTAAGTGCAAGCGCCGCCGCAAACACCGAGAAGAAGGACGGCTGAGCCTATGAACATTGATCTCCATGCGCACATCCTTCCCAAGGCAGATCATGGCAGTGACAGCGTCGAGACCTCTCTCAAGCAGGTAGACCTTGCCCGTGAGGCCGGCATCGACCTTCTGGCGGCAACCCCTCACTTCTACCCCTCCACCGATACGGCAGAGGCCTTTCTGGAACGGAGACAGCGCTGCCTTGCAGAGCTCCGTAGCCGTTTGGGGCAGGATGCACCGCAGATCCTTCCCGGTGCGGAGGTACAGCTTTGCCGCGGCATCGACCATCTACAGCAGATCCGTCAGCTTTGCTACGAGGGGACCAATGTCATCCTCTTGGAGCTCCCCGGAGACTTCCGCTTCAAGCAGTTTGAACGGAGCATTGAATCCCTGCAATATGACTGCGGTCTGACCGTGGTCTTTGCCCATGTAGACCGCTATCCCGAGCTTGCAGAGCCTCTGATGGATGCCGGCTACTTAGGACAGCTCAATGCCTCCTCCCTCTGCTCTCTGTTTAAGAAGAAGCGCCTTTACCGCTGGATCGAGCAAGGCTCCATCGTTGCCTTAGGCAGCGACATCCACGGCACCAAAACCGGCTACAGCGAATTCCTTCGGGCGCAGAAAAATTTAGGCAGCCTCTATGACGAGATCATGTCTCGCAGTCGCCGCCTGTTGAGCAAATAACATTACATCCTACCCCTGTTTCCCCGATTCGGCGGAGGCAGGGGCTTTTTCTGCACATGTTGAGGGGACGATTTGTATAGAGAGGCTGAGGGGAAACGGGAGGGTATTTGCTGCCTGTTGCTTTTTCGGCGGCTTTTGAAAAAAAGGAAAATAGAGGCACATATTCCGCAATATGGAGGGGAAGAAGAAAAAAGCCCCTAAAAAATCGGGGACTTTTGCAGAAAATCGGAAGTTATGGCTTGCAATTTTTTCGCTTATATGTTACTATGATGATGAACCTTTATGGGTAGTGAGCAAAACCAATAGCAAGGAGAACCCTATGACACACACCATCGCAGTGGCCGGAAAGGGCGGAGTAGGCAAGACCACCGTCTGCGGCATGATGATCGACTATCTGATCAAGGAAAAAAAGACCCCCCTGCTGGTTGTGGATGCCGATGCCAATTCCAACCTCAATGAGGTTCTGGGCATTGAGGTAGACACCACCTTAGGCACCGTTCGGGAGGAAATGACACAGGCCGAGCTTCGGGGAGATGTGATCCCCAAGGGCATGACCAAGGCCGACTATGCAGAGTACCGCTTCAATACCGCCTTGGTAGAGGAAGATGACTTTGACATGCTGGTCATGGGCAGGACTCAGGGCAAGGGCTGCTATTGCTTCGTCAACGGCATCCTCAAGTCCCAAGTGGACAAGTATGTGGGCAACTACAAATACACCGTCATTGACAACGAGGCCGGTATGGAGCACATCGCCCGTGGCACTTTGCCCAAGGTCGATACCCTTCTTCTGGTTTCGGACTGCTCCCGTCGCGGCATTCAGGCTGTGGCACGCATTGCCGACATGGTCGAGGAGCTGAAGCTGAACCCCACTCAGATGGGACTCATTGTCAATCGGGCTCCCGGCGGCATCCTGAACGAGGGTGTCCGTGAGGAGATCGACAAGCACGGTCTGACCCTCCTGGGTGTTCTTCCTCAGGACGATGCCGTGTATGAAGCAGACTGCATGGGTGATCCCAGCAGCAAGATCCCCGACTCCAGCCCCATGAAGCAGGCTCTGGCCAAGCTTCTGCGCAGTGTCGGGATCTGAATGATACAGTAATCCCAAGTTAGCAAACTTTTATATTTTTTTCAGGAGGTATATCCATGGCTTTCGAACCCAAGACCCAGGCATTTAATGCTTCTATCGCCAAGGTTACCATCGGTACCGGCGATAAGGCTGTCACCTTAGGTGGTGTAAATGTCCTGCCCTTCTACTCCTTCGATGCTCCCATCGAAAACGCACCCAAGATCGGTGTCGAGATTCCCGATGCCGGTATCGCTGCCTTTACTCAGCCCGAGCTGCTGAAGTTCTATGAAGGCTGCACCACTCCTGCCGAGATGGCAAAGCGTGCCGAGTCCATGCCCGGCGCTTCCTTCATCTGCCTCCGTCTGGAGAGCGCAGATCCCAACGGCGAGAACAAGTCCACTGCCGAGTGCGTAGAGATCGCCAAGGCTGTTGCCGATGTGATCGAGATGCCTCTGGTCATCATGGGCTGCAAGAACATTGAGAAGGATGCCGAGCTGTTCAGCAAGGTTTCCGAGGCTCTCCAGGGCAAGAACATTCTGGTTCTGTCTGCTCGTGAAGAGAACTACAAGACTGTTGCCGCTTCCGCAGTTCTGGCCTACGGTCAGAAGGTCGGCGCAGAGTCTTCCGTTGATATCAACCTGGCAAAGCAGCTGAACGTTCTCGTTGAGGGCGTCGGTGTTGCTCCCACTTCCATCGTTATGAATGCCGGTGCCGCCGCTGCAGGCTATGGCTACGAGTATGTTGCTTCCACTCTGGATCGCATCCGTGCCGCTGCTCTGGCTCAGTCCGACGATCAGCTGAAGATGCCCATCATCACTCCGATCTCCACCGAGACCTGGGGTGTTAAGGAATCCGTTATGCCCGAAGCCGACATGCCCGAGTGGGGCGATGCCGAGGAGCGTGGCATCAACATGGAGATCACCACTGCCGCCGCTTGCCTGGCCAGCGGTTCCGATGCAGTGATCATGCGCCATCCTGCAGCAGTTAAGGCAATTGCTGACATGATTGCCGCTTTGGTCTAATAAGGAGGTACTGACACATGGCACTGAAAGGCTTAGATATTTTCAAACTCTCCCCCAAGAAGAATTGTAAGGAATGCGGAAGCCCCACCTGTATGGCATTCTGCATGAAGGTTGCACAGGGCGCTGTGGAACTGAGCAAGTGCCCCTACTTCTCTGAAGAGGCGATTGCAAAGCTGTCCGAGGCTACTGCACCTCCCATGAAGACCCTCACCGTCGGTGACGGCATCCAGCTGGGCGGCGAGACCGTTCTCTTCCGTCACGAGAAGACTCTGGTTTCCCGTAACCGCTTTGCTGTTTGCGTTTGCACCAGCATGGACGATGCTACCGTTGATACCAAGCTGGCTGATATGCAGAAGGTTGACTACGAGCGCATCGGCGAGCGTGAGTACGTTGAATTTGTCCGCGTAGCTATGTGCGAGAACGGCACTGCAGACTATGTGGAGCTGGTCAAGAAGGCTATGGCTACCGGCCGTACCCTGATCCTGGACTGCCCCTGCCCCGAGACTGCAAAGGCAGCTCTGGAGCTGTGCAAGGACAGCAAGCCCATCCTGGCAGGCGCTAATGCCTCCAACTATGCCGACATGAATGCCATCGCTACCGCAGCAGGTGTTGTTCTGGGCGTTAAGGGCGAGAATCTGGCTGAGCTCTATGACACCGTTACCAAGCTGGAAGCAGCAGGCAACAAGAACCTGATCCTGGACGTTACCGGCAAGACCGTTAAGGAAACCTATGCCAACGCTGTTCTGGTTCGTCGCACCGCTCTGAAGGACGGCGACCGTAGCTTCGGCTATCCCTCCATCGTCAATGTTGCCAAGCTGGCAAAGGGCGACCTGCGCCTGCAGAACGCTCTGGCTTCCGTCTTCACTCTGAAGTACGGCTCCATCATCGTGATGGAACAGATGAACTATGCTCAGGCTCTGCCTCTCTACGGTCTGCGCCAGAACATCTTCACCGATCCTCAGAAGCCCATGAAGGTCGCTCCCGGTATCTACCCCATCAACGGTGCAGGTCCCGACGATCCCATTGTTATGACTGTTGACTTCGCTCTGTCCTACTTCCTGGTCAGCGGCGAGCTGGAGCGTGCAAACGTTCCCATCAACCTCCTCATCACCGATGCTTCCGGCATGTCTGTTCTGACTGCATGGGCAGCAGGTAAGTTCTCCTCCTCCACCGTGAAGAAGACCTTTGACGAGTTCGATCTCCTCAACAAGATCAACAACCGTACTCTGGTCATCCCCGGCAAGGTTGCTGTCATGAAGGGCGAGATCGCCGACAAGCTGCCTGAGTGGAATGTTGTTGTAGGCCCCCGTGAGGCTGTCGAGCTGGTGAAGTATCTCCGTGACGGCGAGCACATCAAGGCTGCCGAGGCTGCTGCCGCTACCAAGAAGCCCGCAGAGCCCAAGAAGGAAGTCGTTGACGTCGATGCTCCTCTGGACTTCTCCAAGATCGTCATTCCCGAGATCGCTATCAAGGATATGGGCGTTACCTACAAGACCCGTAACGTCGAGTCCAAGAAGTTCATCACCATCGGTGAGAGAATCCACTGCATCAGCCCCGTCATCCGCGAGGCTATGGCTACCTTCAACCCCGATCCCATCCTGGAGCGTGCCGCACAGCAGATCAAGGCCGGCGCTACTTATCTGGATGTCAACATCGGACCTGCTGAGTCCAACGGCCCCGAGCTCATGACTTGGGCTGTCAAGCTCCTGCAGGAGAACTTCAACAACGTACCTCTGGCTCTGGATACTGCCAACAAGAAGGCTATCGAAGCCGGTATCGCTGTTTACAACCGTACCAACGGTAAGCCCATCGTCAACTCCGCTGACGCAGGCTCCCGTATCTCCTACATCGATCTGGCTGCTGCCAACGATGCTATCGTTATCGCCCTCTGCTCTGCTGACGGCATTGCAAAGGACAACGACGAGCGTATGCACCACTGCCACACCATGCTCGACCGCGGTATCGCTCTGGGCATGGATGCCGGCGATCTGTGGTTCGACCCCCTGTTCCTGGTTGTTAAGGGCATGCAGGACAAGCAGATGGACGTTCTCAACGCCATCCGCCTGTTCTCCGAGGAAGGCCTCAACTCCACCGGCGGTCTGTCCAACAACTCCAACGGCGCTCCCAAGGCTCTGCGTCCCATCATGGACTCTGCCCTGGTTGCAATGTGCATGATGCAGGGTCTGACCTCCGCTATCGTCAACCCCAACGACCTGCGCCTCATGGAGACCATCAAGTCCTGCGACATCTTCAAGAACAACGAGCTGTACTCCGACAGCTACCTGAACATCTAATATTATCCATACAACAGGCGCACTGTGTCCCTTCGGGGACACAGTGCGATCCTTTAACCACCCAAAGCCGTTCAAATTCCGATTTATCGCTCCGTTTTAAGTTTCCACACAGCCCTTGCCTCTCCCGACCGGAGAGGTACCTCCCGAAGGGA
>JAFOZC010000098.1 GCA_017391305.1 Oscillospiraceae bacterium
ACTGCTGTCCCCTGTCATTCTCTGCCAAGGCCGTACGGACAAGCCCGGGCTTTGACAGGTCGTAGGGTCGCAGGAAGCTCTGTAGCCCCTCTTCTATGCTCCGACTTCCCAAGGCGATCCGTTCCATGGCATAGTCCGCCTTCTCATGGACGGTCTGGCGGAAGTCCTGTCCCACAAGGGAGAAGGAGGTTCTCAGGCTCTCATGTCTGCTTGCAAGGCTTCGGAAGGCTTCCTCTGCCTTGGATAGATCAAAGCTTCCTTCCAGACTATAGCAGGAGGTCACGTGATAGCTGCTCTTGCTGTCATCCAGCTCCTCAAAGAGGTAGAGCCGCTTCTGTGCCTCGGACATGGGATAATAGGGGGCGTCGGGCTGTTTCTCGATCCCCTGCTCTCGGGCAAGGGGACAGCCTCTTAACAGCTCTGCAAGGGCGGCAACGGTTTTCTTTTCAAACACATCCTTGATGCCGATTTGACCACGCAGAAGGTTCACAAGCTGGGCGCACTTCAGGGAGTGGCCTCCCAGTTCGAAGAAATTGTCATAAATACCGATCCGCTCCACACCCAGCACCTTCTGGAAGGCCTCTGCCAGGAGCTGTTCCGTCTCATCTCCGGGGGCGGTGTAGGCTTGGGGCGCTTCCTCTCGGATCTGCGGCAGAGCCTTCCTGTCCAGCTTGCCGTTTCGGGTCAGGGGGATGCTGTCCAAGGTCATCCAATAGGAGGGGATCATATAGGCAGGAAGCCCTGCTTCCAGCTCTTTTTTCACCTCGGAGATCGAGGCCTCTCCCACCACATAGGCAAAGAGAGCATTCTCACCACCGGGGGTCTTATCTACGGTAACGGCACAGTCTCTGACTCCCTTACAGCCACGGAGGACAGACTCTACCTCTGTGGGCTCGATGCGGAAGCCACGGATCTTCACCTGCTGGTCGATACGACCCATGAAGTCCACATTCCCGTCGGGAAGCAGTCGGGCCAAGTCCCCGGTGCGGTAGAGCTTTCCCTCTCCGAAGGGATTGGGAATAAACTTCTCTTCCGTCAGCTCCGGCCTGTTCAGGTAGCCTGCTGCCAAGCCCTCTCCCGCAATGCAAAGCTCACCGGGAACACCGATACCGCAGAGGCTCGTTCCCTGCAGGATGTAGATTTGGGTATTATGAACAGGACTACCGATGGGGATGCTTTCCCATTTTTCCGTGGGAATGGGATAGCGCAGGGCAATGACCGTCGATTCCGTAGGACCGTAGCAGTTGGTCAGACGGAGGTCGGGTCTGCGTTGTTGCAAGAGCCGCACATGCTCCTCGCTGACCCGTTCGCCACCGAAGCAAAGGGCTTGTAATCCGTCAAACATGGTGGGATCATAGCCCACGAATTGGTTAAACAAGGCAGTGGTCAGGAACTGCATGTTGATGCGGTTTTCTTTCAAATAATTTCGGAAGGCCTCTGCGTTCAACAGAAGCTCCTGAGGGATCATGTGCAGACAGCCGCCGTTCATCAAAGTACCCCAGATCTCAAAGGTAGAGGCATCAAAGACAAGCTGTCCTGTTTGTACGGTATCCGTATCTCGGCCAAAGGGCATATAATCGCAGTCTAAGACCAGATTCAAGATGCCCTTGTGACGGACAAGGACTCCCTTGGGCTTGCCTGTGGTGCCGGAGGTATAGATACAGTTGGCAATGTCCTCAGGCTCATTCACAAGGGGGATATCCTCTGTTCTCCGATCCCAGAGGCTCTCGTCCTCCAGAGAAAGGACAGGTCTGTCTGTATCCACAGCGCAACCGTAGGTCAGCACCGCCTTGGGGTCGCTGTCTTCCAGAAGATCATAGATCCGCTGCTGGGGATAGTCGGGATCAATGGGTACATAGGCCGCACCTGCTTTCAGAATACCGCACAGGCCGATCACTGTGGCACTGCCGCGCTTGGGCAGGATGGCTACCCGATCTGCCCTGTTTACACCCAGCGTTCTCAGTGTCCAAGCCACACGGTTTGCCTTTTCATTCAGTTCCCGATAGCTCAGCTTTTCCTCTCCGAAGACCACTGCGGTTCTCTCCGGCTGTTCCTTCACCCACTGACGGAAGGCCTCCATCAGACTACGGTCTGTATCTGCGCCATGAGCTACCCCGTTAAATTTTCCGACGATCTGCGCTCTTTCCTCCTCGGTCAGGGGCATCAGAGTAGCAATGGGCTGATCCGGATCCCGAAGGATCTGCTCCAAGAGGCTTACATAGTGCCGAAGCAGTCTCTCGGCGGTGTCCTGTCGGAAGAGGTCTGTTGCATATTCCAGAAGGAGCTTTGTTCCCCCTGTTCCCGGGCTCACCTGTAAGGTCAGGTCAAACTTTGCCGTAGTCAGCTTGGGAAGGACAGCTCGGCACTGTAGGCCTTGCAGCTCCAATGAGCCTGCGCCCTCATGCTCCATGGCAAAGACCACATCAAAGAGAGGATTTCGGGTTGGATCGGAGGGAAGCGCCAGCTCCTCCACAAGCTGTCCGTAGGAGTACTCCTGATGAGACAGCGCCTGTGCGCTATACTCTCCCAGCTCTCGCAGGAAGGATCGGAAGGTCTTCTTCCCCTCTACCTGACTACGCAGAGCCAGAGTGCTGACGAACATACCGGGCATATCCCTGAGGCGGTCGTGACCTCTGCCACCTGCCACAGTACCAAGAACCACATCCTCCTGTCTGCCGTACTTGCTCACAAGGATCATGGCGGCGGCCAGATACAGGGGGTATTCCGTCACACCCTCTGCCTGTGCCAGCTTCCGTAGCTTCTGCCCCAAAGCAGGCTCTGTATGTCGCTGTGTCAAAGCTCCCCTGAAGCTCCGCTGTGGGGGTCTGGGGAAATCTGTAGGCAATTCTAAGGTGGGCGCTTCCTCTGCGTACTGTGCCAGCCAGAAGGCTTTCTGTTCAGACAGGTCTCTGTCTGCTATCCAAGTACTGTAATCCCGATACTGTCTCTGAGGCTTGGGGAGGCTCTTCCCCTCATACAGCTCCGACAGCTCACGGAAAAGAATATTACCGCTGAGACCGTCAAAAATGATATGGTGCAGATCCAAAAGCAGGAGGCTGTCTTCCTTCCTGCGAACCAATTTTCCACGGATCAGAGGAGGCTGTTCCAAAGAGAAGGGACGAACAAAATCCTGCAAAATAGCATCTTCTTCTCCCACGGGATCTTCGCAAAGCTCCGCTTCTACGGAAAGCTCCGACAAGACCCACTGCACCGGCTCTCCCTCCCGTAGGCTGAAGCCCGTTCTCAGGATCTCGTGACGGCGGATCAGCTCTCGGAAGGCTTCCTGCAGAGCTTCTTCCTTCACCTCTCCCGTAAGACGGAAAACATAGGGCATATTATAAGCGATGCCGGTCTCATCCGCCAGAGAGGCGAAGTACACTCCCTTCTGGGCAGGAGACAGGGGGTAATATTCCCTTTCCTCTGCCACAGGCAGATCTTGTAGGGCTTGCCTTGTTTCCTGCAAATAGACAGCGATCTGTTCCGGGCTTGGATAGAGGAACACATCCTTCATGGCGAATTCCACCCCAAAGGCACTGCGGATCCGAGAGGCCAGCTCTACCCCACGGAGGGAATGTCCTCCCAGTTCAAAGAAGCTGTCCCGTACACTGACCCGCTGCATTCCCAGAAGCTCACAGAAAAGCTCACAAAGAGTCTCTTCCGTAGGATTTTTCGGAGCAACATAGTCTCTCTCCTGAGAGCCTGTAAATTCGGGAAGAGCTTTCCTGTCCAGCTTCCCGTTTCCCGTGACGGGGATCACAGGAATTTGCATCATATAGGCAGGGATCATGTAGTCCGGCATGGACTGTCTGAGGTTGTTGCGGATGAGGCCGAAGTCCGGCTCTCTGTCTGCCACAACATAGGCATAAATGGCCGCCTCTCCCACAGCATCCTTCCGCAGGATCACGGCGCAGTCCCGAATTCCCTCACAGCGGCGCAGACCCGACTCGATCTCTCCCAGCTCGATGCGGAAGCCGCGGATCTTCACCTGATCGTCTATTCGCCCTAAGTATTCTAAATTCCCATTGGGAAGCCACCGTGCCAGATCTCCGGAGCGGTAGAGCCTCCCTTCCCCAAAGGGATTGGGGATAAATTTTTCTTCGGTCAAATCGGGACGGTGCAAATAGCCCTTTGCAAGGCCCTCTCCTGCCACACAGAGCTCCCCGGGTACACCGATACCGCAGAGGCTGTCCCCCCTGAGGATATAGACCTTCAAGGTGGGAATGGCACTGCCGATATCGCTGATCCCGGCTCGGATCTCCTCTTGCCCGATTCCCCGATAGGTCACGTGGACAGTGGTCTCCGTAATGCCGTACATATTGATGATGCGACATTGGGGGTACATGGTATGCCAAGGCGCTAACTTGTCGGGGCGGAGGGCTTCTCCACCGAAAATGAGATAGCGCAGCTTCAGCCCCTCTCTGCCGTCACAGCAGTCCTGCAGACGGTAGAAGGAGGAGGGAACCTGATTGAGAACCGTCACACCCTCTCGGCACATGAGGGCCTTCAGACTATGGCTATCTCTGGCAGTTTCTTCATCCACTACCACCAATCTGCCTCCAAAGAGGGTAGAGCCGTACATCTCCCACACAGAGAAGTCAAAGCCGTAGGAGTGGAACATCATCCACACATCTTCCTGACCGAAGTCAAATTGGAAGGAGCTGTTGCTCATAAGCCGCACCACATTGCGGTGGCAGATCATGACACCCTTGGGCTTCCCCGTGGTGCCGGAGGTATAGATAATATAGCACAGATCCTCCGGTTGGGGCGCTGTTTCTTCCGTAGCTATGGGCTCTCTTTGATAGTCAAAGTCAATGAGATCCAATTGCGGAAGCTCCGTTTCCACAGGCAGCTCCCTGTGTCCCGTCAGCAGGAGCTTTCCGCCGCAATCCTCTAAAATAAAGGCCACACGGTCACGGGGATAGGAGGTGTTGATGGGAACGTAAGCCGCCCCTGCCTTCAGAATGCCGTAGAGACCAATGACCATTTCCGGACAGCGCTCAATAAACAGCGGTACCAGATCTCCCCTGCCGATCCCCCTTTGACGAAGGGCCTCAGCGATCAGATCCGAGTGGTGATCCAGTTCACGATAGCTCAAATGCCTGTCTCGGAAGGTCAGGGCGATCCTATCGGGTGTTTTCCTTGCCTGCTCCCTAAAGAGGCTCACCAAGGTGGCTTCTGTGGGATAGTCAGCATCCGTTTGATTAAAATCGTGAAGGATCTTCCGCTCCTCTTCCTCTGTCAGAGGAAGGATTTGGGAAAGCTTTTTCTCCGCCCCTTCCGTCATTTGACGGAGAATGGCAAGATAATGTGTCAAGATCCGCTGTGCGGTTTCCGGGGCATAGAGGGCTGTGGCATATTCCAGAGCGAGAACGCAGCTCTCCTGCCCCGATTCTATCATAAAGTTCAGGTCAAATTTGACGCTCCCATTGTGGAAGGGAAGCTTCTGTCCCTGCACGTGGCCAAGGCTCAGGTCGTAGGAATCCGGATCCTCCATAGCCATCATTACATCAAAAATCGGATTCCTGCCGGAGGTACGGCTCAGCCCCAGCCCATCTACCAGCTCCTCGAAGGGGTAGTCCTGATAGCGGTAGGCATCCATAGCAAGCTTGCGGATTTCTTCCAAGAAGGAACGGAGGGTTTTCTCCCCTGTGGGCTCTGCTCTCAGGGCAAGGGTGCTGACGAACATGCCCTGTAACCCCTCTGTATCCCTGTGCGTGCGTCCGCTGTAGGCACTGCCGAGAACCACATCCTCCTGCCCTGTATATTTTCCCAACAGGATCATGAGACCTGCCAAATATGCCATATACTCCGTGATTCCTTCCGTCTTGCACAGACGGCGAAGCTCTTGAAGGAAGGGCTTGGGGACAGAGATCTCTGCCCTTGCCCCTTGGAAGCTCTGCTTCCTTGGGCGGCTGTAGTCCGTAGGAAGCTCCGAAGCAGGAGCGCCCTGTAGCAGGCTCTTCCAATAGTGCTCTGCCTCCCCTTGGTCACGGGTGCGGATCCATTGGCTATAATCCCGATATTGCAGCTTCTGCTCCGGCAAAGCCGTCCCCTCATAGAGCTGTCTAAGCTCCTTGCAGAACAGGGCGAAGCTCAGACCGTCTGTGATCAGGTGGTGGATGTCCAGCATCAAGATCCACCGACCTTGGTTTTCCAGAAGCTCCATCCGAAGCAGAGGCCCTGCCTCCGGGGAGAAGGGTCTGACAAACTGCTCTCGGGCATAGTCCTCCCAATCTCCCTGCCAAGAGCTCAGGCGGAAGGGCAGGGGGATCTTAGGCAGAACCCTCTGTACTACCCGTCCCTTCTCCATCACAAAGACCGTGCGGAGGATCTCGTGGCGACTCAGCAGAGCTTCCAGCGCCTGTTGCAGTCTGTGGGGATCCGGTCTTTCTCGGAATGCCCAGAAGACAGGGTTGTTGTAGCTGATCCCACAGGGATCCATCTGTTGTACCAGATACATCCGCTTCTGGGCAGGAGACAGGGGATAACTGTCCTTCTCCTGCCCGTGGGGAATGGGATCCTCTTCCCCATTGAGATGCTTATCTATATATTCCCCTATGGCAAGGGGTGTTTTTCCTTCGAATATTTCTCCCATAGACAGGTGACAGGACAGAAGCTCCTCTATGCGGTTTGCCAGAACCGCTGCCTTGAGGGAATGTCCTCCAAGGGCAAAGAAGCTATCCTTCCGTCCCACCCTGCCGATGCCCAAAATCTCAGAAAACAGGTGGCAAAGCAGGGTCTGCGTAGGGGTTTCCGGGGCTTCGTATTCCGTGTTCTCCTCTGTTGGGATAGGAGGCAGTGCTCTGTGATCCACCTTGCCGTTTCTTGTCAGAGGCAGGGCATCTAAGTGCATCCATGCAGAAGGGATCATATAGGCAGGAAGGGCTTCTTCCATTTCCCTCCTGACCTGAGACAGCTGGGCCTGTCCCACCACGTATGCCTGTAGGACAGCTTCTCCTCCGGGGGTCTTGCCTAGAGTAATGACACCGTCCCGAACGGCTGTACAGCGGCGAAGGGTGCTTTCGATTTCTCTCAGCTCAATGCGGTAGCCGCGGAGCTTGATCTGCCGATCCATGCGGCCTAAGAAGTCCACTCTTCCGTCAGACCGCCAAGAGGCCAGATCTCCGGTTCTGTAGAGCTTGCCCTCCCCAAAGGGATTGGGGATAAATCGCTCCTCATTCAGTTCCCTTCTATTCAGATAGCCTGCGGACAGTCCCTGTCCCCCAATGCACAGCTCACCGGGGACACCGATGCCGCAAAGGGAGTTGCCCTGCATGATATAGGCACGGACATTGTGGATGGGAGTGCCGATAGGCAGTCTGCCCTCCTCCCCCGGAGGGATCTCATAGCGCAGGGAGACCACCGTAGCCTCCGTAGGTCCGTAGCAATCTATGAGGCGAAGCTTGGGATTCCGTTTGTGTAAAATTCTCACATGCTCCTCACTGACCCGTTCTCCCCCAAAATAGAGGACAGAAAGTCCGTCAAACAGGGAGGGATCCAGACCCGCAAAGTGGTTCACCAGTGCGGTAGTCAGGAACATGGTGTTAATATGCTGTTGCCGCAAGTAGCTCCCAAGGGCAGTGGGATCCGGCAGAAGCTCACGGGAGATCATGTGCAGACAGCCACCGTTTAGCAAAGTACCCCAGAATTCCAAAACAGAGGCATCAAACACAGGCTGTCCCGTCTGGACAGCGTTGGTTTGGGGACTGAAGGGTACACAGTCACAGTCCAGAACCAGATTCAGGAGACTCCTGTGAGAGACCTGCACCCCCTTGGGCTTACCTGTAGTGCCGGAGGTATAGATGCAGTAGGCGATATCCTCCGGTGTGTTCTCCCGTGGAGGATCCTCTGTCCGCAGATCCCATGTGTGGATATCTTCCAGAGAGATCAGCGGTCTGTCTGTTTCTATGGAGGAGGTGCAGCTCAGAACTGCCCCTGCCTCACAATCCTCCAGCATATCCCGAATCCGCTGTTGGGGATAGTCGGGATCCATAGGCACGTATGCCGCCCCTGCCTTGACAATGGCGCACAAGCCTACGAGGGTACTGCTGCCTCCCCGAGGCAGAATAGCGACCCGATCCCCCGGACCGATATGGTGACTTTTCAGTGTCCACGCCAGACGGTTGGCACGGGCGTTCAGTTGCCCATAGCTGAGGCTCTCCTTGCTGTCCACCACGGCGATCCGCTCTCCCTGCTCCCGTACAAGCTGTTCAAAGACCTCCATGACCGTTCGGTCTGTGTCCTTAGGGTGATCCGTAGCATTGAAGGGGCCTGTGATCTGCTCCCGTTCCCTCGGGGTAATGGGCATCAGCGTAGCTACCCTCTGTTCCGGGTCTTGCAGTAGCTGTTCCAAAATACCGACATAGTGTCGGAGCATCCGTTGGGCTCGTTCCTCACAGTACAGCTCTGTGGCATATTCCAGAAGGAGAAGGGTCTGTGCCTCTCCCTCCCTGAGTCGGAGGGCCAAATCAAAGGAGGGTGCTGTCTGTGGGGGGCGGACAAAGAGACAGCCTTCCGTCTGTTCTTCTTCTACAGAAAATACTACAGGGAAGCTTTCCTTCCCAAGCTCTCCCCCAACAGCCTCCTCACAGCTTGGCAGGTGGGTCAGTTGGGCTTCCGTCTCCTTCAGGAAGGTGGGCAAGCCCTTCTCCCCCCGAGGCTCGGCATAAATGGGAAGCAAGCTCAGAGCTTCCTTCCCCTTTCCCCAAGCCGTCGGAAGGAACAGCTCCTCCTGTCTGCTGTACTTTCCCAGAAGGATCATCGTGGCGGCAAGATACACTGCCTCCCGAGAACAGCCGTAGGAGGCAGACAGCCTGCACAGCCCCTCTGTCAGACGGGACTCCAATTTCAGGCCTGTCACAGCCCCGGAGAAGCTCCGCTGAGAGGCTGTGGGAAAGTCTGTGGGAAGATCCAAGCCGGGATTCTCCCTGCGGTATTCCTCCCATAGGCTCTGCTTTGTCACAAAGACCCTATGCCTCTCTTGTTCAGTTGCTGTCTGTTGTATCATATCCATACAACATACCTCCTTCGTTGGGAAAGTCTAAGGTTTCATCCTACTCCCAGCACAGCCCTCAGGACTTGCAGGAAGCGGTTCAATAAGGTTTTGAGGAGCCGATCGGAGAGCTTTGTGCAGGCTGCTCTGAGGCGGAATTCCTCTTGATTCAGGTCACAGCTCCAAGTGAATTCGGCATGGGGGAACAAGGGATTGTCCAAGCCGCCTTGGAAGCTGTAGGCGCAAATCAGCCCATTGCTTCTCCGCTCCGTAGCAAAGTCGGGGGCAGAAAGCTTCTTTGCGCTGTCATATTCCTTTGTTACATGGGAAAGCACTGTGCCGAACTCCCCACAGAGGGGGACTGTCAGGGCAAAGCAGGTCTGTTCTTCCCAACAGTACAGGGAGAGCTCATCTCCCTGCGCCATAAGGGAAAGGGTAGCGCAGTAACAGCTACGAAGGAGATGGGCAAGGAGCTTAGGATCTTGCGCTTCCATTTCCCGAAGCCTTCTGTGGAGAGGGCCACGGTCTGACAACAGCTCCCAGCCCCGATCTCCCGCTTCTTTTCCTCGGGGCAGGGTGGATTTCAGCGCCAGAGCCTCCAGCAGGAGGGTCTCTCCCCGTTTCTGCGCTCTGTCAATGTGCTCTGCCAGAAGAGAAATGGTGGGCAGGGCAAAAATGTCCGAAATACTGACACAGTTGGGATAGCTCTTTTCCAGAGCATCCTGCATTTTCACCACCAGGATGGAGTTGCCGCCGATTTCCATAAAATGATCGGAAAGGCCGATCTGCTCCTGTCCCAGAAGCTCCTGCCAGAGCCCTAAGAGGCGTTCTTCCGTAGGTGTCAGGCTAAGCTTCTCCTGCTTTTCCTCCGGGATCGGAAGTGTGGCCAGTGCCTTTCTGTCCACTTTCCCGTTCAGGGTCAGGGGGATGCTCTCTATGGGCAGAATTCGACGGGGGATCATATAGGCAGGAAGAATCGGTGCAAGGCTCTTCTTCAGTTCCTCTTCTCTCCGACCTTCCCGACCTGTGTAATAGGCGAGGATCCAAGCACCCTTTTCTCCCCGAATCACCGTGGCCGCCGCAGCTTGGATGTGGGGAAGAGCGCACAAAGCGCCTTCGATCTCCCCAAGCTCAATGCGGTTGCCGCTGATCTTGATCTGGTCATCCCGTCTGCCCAGGAATTCCAGATCCCCTTGGGGATTCCAACGAACCAAATCTCCCGTTCGGTAGAGTCTTCCCATAGCTGTTTGCAGGAAGCGTTCTTCCGTCTGCTTGGGATCGAGATAATAGCCCTCTGCAAGGCTGTTGCCTGCCAGATATAGTTCCCCTCTTCCGTAGGGTGGAACAGGCTGTCCCCTGTCATCCAGCACAAAGGCACGGACATTCCGAATGGGTCTGCCGATGGGAATATTGGCGCTATGGCTCTTGACCTCATAGCAGGTGGCCACCACGGTATTCTCTGTGGGGCCGTAGTTATTATATAAGGTATAGCTGTTACGGTTTTCGTAATGATTCAGCTTGTCTCCTCCCGTAAGGAGCAATCGCAGACTCTTACAGGGGAGCTTCAAAAATTCTTCGCAAATGGGGGTAGGCAGGAAGCTGACCGTGATCCCATAGGTATCATAGTAGGCCGCCAGAGCCTTCAGATCCAGACGCATCTCCTCCGGGATCACATGGAGGCTTGCACCCACTGCCAAAGTGGGGAAAATCTCCCACACAGCGGCATCAAAGCCAAAGCCTGCAAAACGGGTGGTCACATCGGCACTTGTGAGGGCATACTGCTCTGTGTGCCACTGCACCAGATTCTTCAGCGCCTTGTGAGAAACCGACACACCCTTAGGCACTCCCGTAGAGCCGGAGGTGTAGATCACATAGGCGACATCCTCCAAGGAGGCACGAATGGGGAAGGACTCCCCGGTCTTGAGAAGATTCCTGCCGCAAAGGACAGGGCAAGAGGAGACATTCTCTGCAAGGCCCTCATCCGTCAGGACGAGCTTGCATCGGCTGTTTTCCAGTATGGTCTCCAAGCGCTTCCTCGGAGTATGGGGGTCTAAGGGCAGATAGGCCAAGCCTGCCATAGCAGTGCCTAAGAGGGCGCATACCGCCTCCATCCCATCTGCCATATAAACTGCCACCAAATCTCCCGATGCAAAGCCCTTGCCCTGAAGGCAGAAGGCATAGGCCTCGGCTCTTTGGAGCAGTTCTCTGTAGCACAAGCTCCTTGTGCCGCAAACCAGAGCGATCCTGTCAGGCTGTTGCTCTGCCTGTGTACGGATGCTGTGCAGTACCGTTTCTCCCCCGATCTCCTCGGGGTTCTGTCCTGCCAGCTCCCTCAGACGTTCCTTCTGTTCCTCTGTCAGAGAGGAAATTTGGGAGCAGAGCGTCTCCTTCCCACTTCCAAGCTCCCGAAGGATGGCATAGTAGCTGTCCAGAATACTTTGGGCCGTCTCCGCCTCGAAAATCTCCGTACCGTAGCTTAGTGTCAGAACCTGCCCCTGTTCCTCCTCCGTTGCGCCGAGGATCAGATCATATTTTGCGGCAGACAGGCTGTGGCTTAAGCTCTGCAAACCGGCTTCTCCCAAGGCAAGCTCCCGGGCAGTGGCTCTTTCATGGGAGAATACCACAGAAAGAGAAGGGGCGGAAAGGCTCTCCTTCTGCAAATCGCAGAGGACGCCCTGATTGGCAAAGATCACCTGCTCCTCCACAGCCTTGATCTGCTGACTCACAGGCAAATCCTCTGTAAAGTCGCAGGAAATCGGCAGGACATTGACCAGCATCCCCGGTAGCTGTCCCAAATTGACCGCCGTCCGCATGGAAACGGGGATGCCCAGAGACAGCTTCTTCTGCCCCGTGAAGCGTTCCATAGTCAGCATAGCGCCGAAGAGGAGGACATTGTGCAAGCTGGTTCTCAGGCTGTTTGCAAGCTGTGTCAGTGCCTCTGTCACAGAAGACTCCAGCGCCCTTTGTAGCTGCTTGGCATGGAGACTGCTTCCTCTGCGATCCTTGGGAAGGTCGGGAGCCTCTCCCATAGCCCCACAGCGCAGAGCCCACTGCTCTTCCGTAGAGGACAGATCCTGCTTCATGAGCCATTGGCTGAAGTCCCTGTACTGCAAGGTCACAGGGGACAGTGTCTTCCCCTCGTAAAGTGCGGAAAGCTCCTGCAGGAGAATGGGCATGCTTGCTCCGTCTGCGATAATATGGTGGATATCTATCCAAAGCTGCTGTTCCTCCCCCCGCTTTGCAAGGGTCATGCGGAGCAAAGGGCCATGCTTCAGATCAAAGGGTCTGATAAAATCGGAAAAAGCCTCGGAAAACTCCTGCCCCTCTCGGAGGGAGAGCAGAGGGATCTGCATTCTAAGCTCCTCTGTAGGCACCTGACAGATCTCTCCCTCCACCGTACGGAAGGAGGTGCGGAGGATCTCATGCCGTGCAAGCAAGGCATTCAGGGCTTGGGTCAGGCCTTGCAGGTCAATGCTACCTCTGACAGCGTAAGCCACAGGTATGTGATAGCCTGTTGCAAGGGGATCTCTTTCCTGAGCAATATAAATATTCTTTTGTGTCGGAGTAGCGGGATAATAGGGTAGCTTCTCTCCGGGAAGGATCCTCTGCTTCAAGGCCCTTTCCGGGATGCACTGTGCCAGCTCCTCCACCGTGGGATGGGTAAAGACCTCTCGGAAGGACAGCCGCAAGCCGAGCAGACTTTCTATTTCGTTCAGCAGATCCGCAATGCGGAGGGAATGTCCCCCCAGCTCAAAGAAGCTGTCCCTAAGACCCACCTGCTCCAGCCCCAGAACCTTGGAGAAGGCCTGTGCAAGGCACTTCTCTCTTTCTGTCCGTGGCGCTTCAAAATGGCTGTTCTCTTCACAAA
>JAFOZC010000099.1 GCA_017391305.1 Oscillospiraceae bacterium
GATCCGATTGAGTAAAACCAGTTCTTCCCGCATATCACTTACCTACGAACAGGAACACAGCCAGCAGGATCACGAAGGCTGTTGTGCAGATAGCGCCGATCACATAGCCCTTCTTTTTAAGAGCGATGCCCTCGACCCACACCCTGGAGGCGATCATAGATCCGTAGATGATCCAGCAGGTGTCACCGACGACGTCGGAATGAAGGATCAAGCGGTCTAAGAGGTTGAGGAGCATACATACAGCGGCGCCGATTGCCGCAGAGATCCTTGCGGCATCGTTTTCCACTGACCGTTTGACCTCGTCCACTCCCTTGTTCTCCTCCCGTGCTCGTCTTAAAATTTCTTCTTTGTTCATAACAGGCTCTCCTTTGCCAAGTTTTATTTGCAAGATCATTATAGCACTGCCAAGTTTTCTTGTCAAGTACTATTTTGCAAAGTTTTCTTGGCAACCCCATTCATACAAAGAAAGACTCCATCACCAAACGATGAAGCCCTTCTTTTATGCATCAAATCGGAATTTGGCGTTGGGTCAGGTCATGGGGACGAACCAATCGGGGGTAGGGGGATAGTGGGCATCCAGAGTCGGGATGATTTCCTTTTCCGCAGAGGCGAGGGTCATGAAGAATTGGAGCATGAGGGAGTCTAATTCTTTCTGGTTACGGGGATATCGGGAGATGCTGTTGCTGATGCGATGGTCAAATCCTACACCCATAAAGCGGACCAACAATCCAACATCTCTAAACCTCGGACCCACATCAATGTCCAGAGAAATATAATGCCCCTTTTCGGTGCGTTTCTGCAGGAAATAGCAACCGTATTCGTATTTGACATAGGTATAGCCGTACAGCTTGCCCAGCCGTTTCAGTACGGGAGCAACAGAAAACTTTGGGGTATCGGCCTCATAAGTGTCGGGGTGAGACGGGAGCCTCTCCGAAAAATACTGACAAGCTTGCACTACTAAGGGGAGGGCTCTTTGGTTCAGACCCTCATAGACAGCGTGCTCTTCCTCGCTTAGACAACATTCCACGAAGCCCATGTAGCGGATCCCGGGCAGAAGCTTCTGCATGGCTTCGAAATAAGGGGTGGGATCATAAGAACAGGCTCCGTCATGGACTACAATACGCAAGCTGATCATGGTCCATCTGGGGAATACGGCATCCCGATAGAGGGTGATGCCGGGGCCCATGATGCAATGAGGGGTATTTCCCGGTGCTTGAATCAGGGTAGGAAGGGTCTTGCCGAAAAAGTCGATACCCTGATAAATGAGATAGGACTTACTGATTCCATACCTGCGGTGGATCTTAGGGACCACTCGAAGGATCTCTTCTTCGGTGCAGGCTGTGGCTTCCTCTATGTTGGAGATATAGAGAAAGCTCACACTCTGCTGCCGGAGTCGGATGGGTCCAATGTTGGGACAATCCTTCATGATTTTGGGAAGACCACCCAAGTTGTCCTCAAAATAATACAGGAACTGCTCATAGTGGAGATTCTGCTCCTTCAAAAATGTCTGCAGGATCCCGGGAAATTCCGTAAAGGGAATCTTGGTCCCGATCAAAAAATTGTATGTTTGAATTGCAAGCATCGTAGAGACCTCCTTTATTGAAAGTGCTTCTGATTTTCCTTCACATAGAGGAGCAAGTGTGAGAGCAATTCTTTCTCTCCGGAAGTATAGAAAAGGGCATCCTCGGCTTCGAAGTCAATGCCGGTCTCTTCCATGGTCTCCATAAGCTCCTGTATGCGATCCTTGTTCTTGGGGATCCGACTCCGGGGGAATTTTGCCCGGATACTGTTAAGAATCCCTATGACTTGAGGGGCCTGTAGGGATTTCAGGGCATCGTAGGCCTTGTCGAAGTGCTCTCCGTGATAATAAAGGTAGCTGTCAAAGCCCCCGGAGTTGACCTCCATACACAGCTCATCGGCAAAATATGCAATACGCTCCCACGGATTGAGACGGGATCGTTGCTTGCCCTTGCCGCTAAGCTCCTGTAAGTGCAGGGAAAGGGCCGATAAAATATCCTCCTCCGGCAGGGCGAAAATATCCTCGATTCCCATGGAACACTCCTTCGGGGATCGGGCAGCGACACCATGAAAGCTTACAGAAGGAGGAACCAAACCTTCTACAAGATGGCGGTAGTCTTTCCATTTGTCCGTAAGACCGTTCCATTCTATGCTCTCTTCGTAATTATCGCAACGACGGCACAGCAGGATCAAGGCCGCTCTTGCTCCCTCTGTGTTGCCTTCCCTCATATAGTTCTCCGCCAAAGTCATAAAGTGACCTGTGGTGTTGGGAATGCCTGCGGCTTCTCTGCTAAGCCGCTCCAATAATTGTTCCATAGATGCACCTCCTTTTCTATAATTATAACAGGAAACAACAAATCGTCAACACATTTTCTTGCATTTGCCAAGTTTAGATGGTATAATAAAGAAAAAACAAGGAGGTAATACCATGGAACGAGTATGCAAGTTTTTGAAGGAGGCAGGGGTCTACTATCTTGCCACGGTAGAGGGGGATCAGCCCCGTGTGCGTCCCTTCGGTACGGTGAATATATTTGAGGGAAAGCTGTACATCCAGACCGGCAAGATCAAGCCCTGCTCCAAGCAGATCACGGTCAATCCCAAGGTGGAGCTTTGCGCCTTCCATCAAGGCACTTGGGTCCGTATTGCAGGGGAGCTGGCAGAGGATGAGCGTAGGGAAGCCAAGAAATCCATGTTGGATGCCTATCCCAATCTCCGTGCCATGTATGACGAGCATGACGGCAACACCCAAGTACTATACTTCAAGCATGCCGTAGCTACCTTCTCCTCTTTTGGGCAAGCATCGGAAACCGTGGAGTTCTGATTTTTTAGGAGGAGACAAAGATGAGTCTGGATCTTTATGTTTATTTGAAAGAGGACAGTGGCTTCTCTCCCAAGGGTTTTGAGGACTTTTGCCGCAGCTTGAACCTACAGGTTCGCATCCCCCCGGACTTTGATATTCAAGAAGGCTATGACCGTGTTCCCCTGACCTTTACAAGCGACGCTTTCTCCGAAACCGGAAAAGCTGAGAGCTATTCCACCGGCTTTGAGCTCTTCGTCTCAGACTACGAGTATAGTCCCTGTCCTGTGGAAAAGCCAAGGACAGAGAAGCCCGTCGGGTTCCTGCAAAGGCTGTTCTCCAAGAAGAGGAGAGATGAAGTGCCGGAAGAAGTGCCGGAAGAGCTCCCGCAGGAGACACCCTTTGAACAAGCCATAAAGGATTGCCAAAAAGAGCTGGCACTGGTCTGCCACAGCGGAGACTCCTTCGAGCTTCTTATGGCTTATCTCTTCGGTGCTTATCTTGTGGACTCCTTGGGCGGCATCCTGGATGATCCCCAGACAGGCCGCTACTTCCAAAACAGCCAAGAGCTGAAAGCCGAAATTGCCTCCGTTTGGGAATATCTCCACCGGCTATCCGACTCCGGCGAGTTGAAATACGAAAAAATATCCTGACAGGACACAGTAAAGCATCAAGCGAATACGCAAGCCCTGCGGCATTGTACCAAGCGCAATGCCGCAGGGCTTATTATTTTCGCTGCATATTGAAAGAACAAAGAGTTTTTCAAACCGAAATCTTGTGGTATGATCGGTGGTGCTACATGTAGGTGCGTAGGGCAGCAAGGGCCTTCTTTTCGATGCGGGAGACTTGGACTTGGGACACACCTAAGAGCTTGGCTGTTTTGTCTTGGGTCAGGCTGTGGAAGAAGCGTAGGCGGATCACCATTCTGTCCCGTTCCGGGAGCTTGGCAAGGGCATCCTGCAGAGAGATGCGATCGAGAATTTCCTCCTCCATAGACCCGTCGGTGAGAACATCCTCCAAGGCGAAGCCCTCCTCACCGCTCCGACGCTGGATGGATTCTGTGGCGGTGGTAGCGGTTTCTGCCGTTGCGATCTCCTCGGGATCCAGACCCGTTTCCTCACTGAGCTCCGACAGGCTGGGCTCTCTGCCAAGACTTGCGGTAAGTCTCTGTCGGGTGAGCTTGATCATGGCAGAGCGCTCCTTCAGACTGCGGCTGACCTTAATGGTGCCGTCATCCCGTAGGAAGCGGCGGATCTCCCCTGCGATCTTCGGTACTGCATAGGTGGAAAATTGCGTGCCGTACTCCAAATCAAAGCCCTCCACCGCCTTCAGGAAGCCCAGACAGCCTAACTGGTATAAATCATCCGGGTCCACTCCCCTGCCAAAGTAGCGCCTTGCAACAGACCAAATCAGGCCGTTGTTGTTGATCACCAGCTCCTCATAGGCTTGTCTGTCCCCGGTCTTTGCGGAGCGTAGCAGTTCCTCCTGAGAAACGGTCACTTTCCGCCACCTCTGGGAAGGATCCTCCGCTTCATATGTACGCTTGTCCCCTTGTGCAGGGTGGATTGGATGCGGAATTCTGTCATGAAGCTCTCCATAATGGTGATGCCCATGCCACTGCGTTCCTCTCCCCCGGTGGTGAACATGGGCTTCCTTGCCTGCTCGATATCCGCAATGCCACAGCCCCGATCCTTCACCGTAATATCCAGCACATTGTCCCCTATGATCTTCGCCTTGATGATAATAGGCCCCAGCTCATTGGGGTAGGCATGGACAATACAGTTGGTCACCGCCTCGGAGACAGCGGTTTTGATATCTCCCAGCTCGTCCAAGGTCGGATCTAACTGTGCCGCAAAGGCCGCCACGGCACTGCGAGCAAAGGCTTCGTTGGATGACCTGCTGGGGAATTCCAAATGCATGTAATTCTCGCCCTTCATTGGGTACATTCCTCCTTAATGGTTGCGATTTTTTCTACTCCTGCGGTACACAGCACCTTGTAGGGCTGTGGGGGAATATTCTGCAGTATCAGCTTCCCTTGCAGGGTGTTCATACGACGCAAGGCACTGAGCACCACAGCGATGCCACTGGAGTCCATAAAACGCACCTCTTCAAAATCCAGAATACAGCGCAAGGGTAAGTATTGATCGATCTTGTCTGCAAGCGTATGCATGATCTCTCTGGCGCTGTGGTGATCGATCTCTCCCCGAAGCAGCACCGTCAGCTGCCTGTCCTGCACAAAACTTGTGAGCTTCATATCCTTCCTCCCATAAAAAATAAGAGTGCGCCGAAACGCACTCTTATTATACATGATTCTTCCCGACTCTTTTGTCGAAACAGAGACCGCTACGGACAAATCCATGCAGGATCTACGGCATGGATCTGCTGCAGCTCCAAATCAAGGTATTCCGGAGTCAGACCCTCTACCAGAATTTCCACACTGCGGATATGGGGCAGGGCGCAAAGGGTAGCAACGATGCTCTTCACCGCCGCCTCCTCCTCTTCCTTTGTCCTGTTCTCCCCCAAGAAAGCCGCTGTGAGGTCTACCACGCAAAGCCCCTCTGCCGTACGAACCGAAAGCACAGAGGTTCCTTCCGGCACAGGGTTCCTGAGGCCGTAGCCTCCCTCACAGGACAGAAGCTGTCGCAAAAGCTGTTCCTCTTGGCTTAGTCCCTCCTCCGAGGTCAGGAAAAGGGGGATCTCTGCCAAAGTACCCGTTTCCTCTGCCAGAAGGTAGAGCCTGCTCAGCTCCCGATCCTCCTGATAGATCATACTGTCATCCTGTGTCAGCCCGTTGCGAAGATCCATCACATACAAGTGATCCAAGGGGGCATATGCTACCTGAATATCTACGGTATGGATCTCCCGAAGCTCCGTCAGGGAATTGACCAAGCTGTACAGAGCCAAGCGAACCACGGAAAGCTCCTCCGGCATATCCTGGCTGAATTCCGAGGACAGGTTCAGGGTGCAGATCCCGTTATGGTTCTGTACCAGCAGAAGCTCTGTTCCCTCCGGGATACAGCCGTGGGGCTCACCGATGGCAGTACCCTGCAAAAGCTGGTGGACGATGTATTCCGGCAACTGATCGGCAGTCATATCCTCTACCGTACGGGTCTCTCTGCGGAGGTAGCCCCCACGGACATCGGGGTAGTAGAGAACGACCTCTTGCGCCTTGGGCTGCATGGGCAGATCCTCTGACAGGATGTCATTGACACTGAGGATCACCGACTCCCGTCCTCCGGGGGGAAGGAGCTCCAGGCGCAGGACCTCCTCCAGTCGGGACAAGGTCTTGGTCAGACAGGCCGCCGCCACGGTTTCCTCCACAGCCTTGGCAACACTTCCGGAGAATTCTACCACAAAGGTTCCGTCCTCCCGAAGCTCTCCCTTCCGAAAGGTCCAGCCCTCCGGAACAGGGCCATAAGCCCCCTCGGGAACAGGATCGGACAGATATTGCTGTAACAGCTCCCCCGCCGTCGGAAGCCCCTCGGCAAAATATCGGGTAACGGACAGGAAGCTTCCCTTTCCGTAGGGCTCAATGGCAGGATAAAAGAACTCTACCGCTTCCCCTACCGGCGCCGATCCTTCGGAATCACAGGCGGTGAGGAACAGCAGAAGGCATAAGAGAAGTACTAAGCTCCGTTTCATTCTTCCTCCTTCATATCAAAGAGGGGGAACTGTACGGTGAACACCGTACCACCCTCGGGACGGACGGCAACCTCAATGCTGCCATCATTTCTCTGTACCATAGCATGGACAATACTCAGCCCCAGACCGGAGCCGCCGGCGGCTCTGGATCTTGCCTTATCCACACGGTAAAAGCGGTCGAAAATATGGGGCAGAGATTCTTCCGGAATCCCAACACCGGCATCGGAGACCACTAACTCTACGGTAGTTTCTTTTTTCCGCAGTTCCAAACCGACCCAACCGCCGTCACGGTTATACTTGATTGCATTTTCCGCAAGGTTAAATACGATCTGGTACAGGTCATCCTCTACCATCATGAGACTGCAACCCTCGTCACAGCTACAATCCATAGTGATCCGTCGAAGCTCTGCCAGAGGTCGGAGCATACGGACGACCTTGCGAACGGTGTTGCCACCCTCCAGGATCTCCATATCCTCTGCAATGGTGCTGTCCAGCTTGGTCAGCGCCAGGAGCTTTTGGGTCAGTCTGCCCAGACGGTCCGCCTCTCTGCCAATGTCATCAATAAACTCCCGCTCCGTCTCCGGGTCCATTTCATTCTGCAAAATAGAATCGGACAGGAGCTTAATGGTAGCAAGGGGTGTCTTCAGCTCATGAGAGGCATCGGAAACAAACTGACGTCTGGTCTGCTCCGAAGCCTGCAGACGGTCTGCCAGATCGTTGAATTCCCGACCGAGAATAGACAGCTCGTCTGTGCCTCTAAGCTGAATATGCTGGGAATAGTCCCCCTCTCCCATATTCCTGACAGAGGCAAGGATCTGGCGTAGTCTCTTGGAAAAGGCCGTAGAGAAAAACAGGGAGAAGAGAATGATCCCACCCTCCAGCACCAGAGAGATACGCAAAATATTCATTTGCAGGGCATGGATCAAGGTACCCTGCTCAGAGTTATGTTCCATCAGATACACCGCCCCCAATACTTTCCCCTTCCGCATCAGGGGAATGGCAAGGCGGCACTCGATGGTCTCATCCTCATAGCGTCCATAAAACACATTCTGTCCTTCCAAGGCTGTCACAAGCTCCGGGAACAGCAGATACTTTCCCTCACCATTACCTGTGGTCAGAGAATCGTAAAGGGCAAGACCCCGACTGTCCGTCACCACGGTACGGGTGGTGTTCCCCTCCTCCATGAGTGCAATGACCTCCTCGGTCTTGGTAGCATTCAGCTCCTCTAACTGCAGGAGCGCCGTTGTCATAAGCTGTACCTTTTCCTCCATAACATTCTGCCTGCTTCGGAAAATAATGTCTCGGATAGTGGTGGAGGTATAAAGGTTCAGCCAGAACAAAGCCGCCGCTGTGAGAAGGATGTAGGCCAGAGCACTGCGGATCTGGGTGTTGTGCAGCAGGAAGGAACGTGACTTCTTAGCTCTTGAAATAATAGCCAACTCCCCACTTTGTCATAAAATATCTGGGCTCAGCCGGAACGGTCTCCAGCTTCTCCCGAATTCTGCGGATGTGTACATCTACGGTGCGGATGTCACTGCGGTACTCGTCAAAGCCCCAGATCAGATCCAGCAGGTTCTCTCTGGAATATACTCTGTTGGGATTGCGCATAAGGAGCTCCACCATATCAAACTCTCTGGCTGTCAGCTCCACAGCGATACCGTCTTTATAAACATTCCGCTCCCGACGGTCAATGGTCAGGTCTCCCACTGTCTGTCGGTCCGTGTTGGTCTCCGTCCTCCCACTGCGGCGAAGGAGAGCGCGGATCCTTGCCTTTAGCTCCAGAATATTGAAGGGCTTGGTCAGATAATCGTCTGCGCCCTGCTCAAAGCCCAACAGCTTGTCCATATCGTCCGTACGGGCGGTGAGCATGATGATGGGCACATCGGAAAATTCCCGTATCCTGCGACAGGCCTCCAGCCCGTCTATCTCCGGCATCATCACATCCAGAAGGATCAGGCTCAGATCCGGAGTACGAGCCAGCTCTACGGCTTCCGCGCCATTCTTGCCTGTAATTACACAATATCCGTCATTTTGCAGATTATACTTGATCCCCTTGACCAACAGTTCTTCATCATCGACTACTAAAATCTTCATATCCTAATCCTCCAAACAGGTGTATTGCCGAAGCATCTGCTGCTTCTTCTCCCCGATGCCCTCTATGCTCCCAAGCTCCTCATAGCTGCGGATCGCTCCCTTTTCCTGCCGATATTCCAGGATCCTTTCTGCAAGCGCTTGTCCGATACCGGGCAGGGAGCACAGCTCATCCGCATCGGCTTTGTTCAAATGGATCCTCAGCGCCTCCGCATCCGCCCGCTGTCTTCCCTCTCGGAGAGCAAGGGGTTCGGAGGGAAGCTCCGACTTTTTCTGTCCCGGAAGCCCCCGAAAGAGGCATACAAAGCTGAACAGGAGGAAGAGCAGGGACAGTAACAGCATGATTTCCATGATTTTTTTCTGTTTCATGTATTTTTCCTTCGGTAGAACATTGACATCAACTGCTTTTTTGCTATAATATATTCATATTATAGCATATAGAAAGGCTCCGGGGCAAGGCTCGCCACGGAGTTTTTGGAGGATATTTATGAAAAAATTTAGATTCGTGACCCTATTGCTCCTAATGAGCCTTGTGCTGTCCCTCTTTGCCTCTGCCGCACCCAAACCCTTTACAGAGGAGATGCTCCCCACTGCCCCTCCCGCTCCTATGGAGCTGAACTATCCCAATGATCTTGCCATTGAGGCAGAGGCCTATGCGCTGGTGGAGCTGAAGAGTAACGCCATTCTCTACAGCAAGGAACTGGACGCCCAGCGTTACCCTGCCAGCCTGACCAAGATCATGACCTGTATGCTTGCCATCCAGTACGGAGATCTCACCGATGTACTCACTGTCACCCCCACCGCCTTGGACGGTCTGAGTATCTATGGCAGTACCGCAGGTCTGGTGGTAGAGGAACAGCTTGCTCTGGAGGATCTTCTGTACTGCATCATGCTGTCCTCTGCCAATGAGGGTTGTAACATCATCGCCGAGTACATCTCCGGAGATATTGCCACCTTCGTAGAGCTCATGAACCGCACCGCAAAGGCGCTGGGAATGAACAGCACCCAATTTGCCAACACCCACGGTCTCCATGACGAGGCTCACTATACTACCGTCAGAGACCTGATCACCCTGTCCCGTTGGGCATGGGAGAACGAAACCTTCCGCCGCTTTGCTACCGCCACCTCCTACACCGTCCCTGCCACCAACAAATCCGATGCCCGTACCCTCCACACTACCAACTATCTGGTCAGCACCGATGTCAACAGCCGCTATTATTACGCCAATGCCAGTGGCATCAAGACCGGCTTCACCACCCCTGCCGGTGGCTGTCTGATCTCCACCGCTACCGAGGGCGATGCAGAGTACTTAAGCATCCTCATGGGCTGTGAGTCCGCCAAGAATGCAACAGACAAGCGCTTCTCCGAGACTCGTCGCCTGTTCCGTCATGCACTGGAAACCTATTCCTTTGTACAGATCCTGACAGACAGCACCATGCTGGCTCAGCCGGAGGTCAAGAATGCTCAGGGTCGGGGAGACGTGGTCGTCCATGCCAAAGAAAACCGTCGCATCCTCCTGCCTCATGACTATGCTACAGAGGATATCGTCATTAAGCTCCGTTACAACGAGGAGCTGACCGCTCCCCTGAAGAAGGGTCAGGTCATAGGTACTGCCATTGTGGAATACAAGGGCATTGCCCTTGCAGAATCCGACCTTGTCACCCTAACCGCTGTAGAAGCGCAGAACAGGACTCCCGACCAAGGGGCAGAGGAAGAGCCCGGGGAGGAAAACCCCTCCCTTGTTTCCCGACTTTTTTCCCGACTTTGGAGAGTGATCCGCATTCCCCTTTTCCTGATCGGCGGACTGGCTCTACTTTACTATATTGCCCTATGCATCCTCTCCTATATCAGAAGGAAGCGTCGTGCAAAGCTCCGCCGTCAGCGCAGACAGAGGATACGTCGCCATGATGCATGAGTTAAGGCAGCGTTGTCTGCAATGTCATGCCTGTCCTCTGGCAAGAACCAGAACCTCTGTGGTTTTTGGTGTAGGCCCGGAGCGCTCTGATGTGGTTTTCGTGGGAGAAGGTCCGGGACAGCAGGAGGATCTCATGGGAGAGCCCTTTGTAGGCCCTGCCGGGAAGCTGCTGGATGATATGCTGTCCATCATTGACTTGGGCAGAGAAAACTCCTATATCGCCAATATTGTCAAATGCCGTCCTCCCAACAACCGTGATCCTCTGCCGGAGGAGCAGGACGCCTGCATCGGCTATTTGGAGGAACAGCTCAGAATTCTAAAGCCGAGGATCATCGTCTGCCTTGGTCGGATCGCCGCCCAGAGACTGATCCACCCGGAATTCCGCATTACTCGGGAGCATGGCACTTGGACACAGCGGGAGGGCATCCTGTACACCGCCATGTACCACCCCTCTGCCCTCCTCCGTGATCCCTCCAAACGGCCGGATACCTTCCAAGACCTTCTTGCCCTGAGAGCGAAGCTCCAAAGCCTTCGGGCAGGAGGATAGAACACCACTCCGACGATGTTCCGACACATCCCCAAGCTCCAACAGGATCTGAGCCAAGCAAGCTTGGTGCAGATCCTGTTTGTATCCCCCTGTGCCCCTTCTTGACCAAACGCCTTGAAGAAGCCTTTTGTTGCAAGAGGAAGCTTCTGCTTCGTCTGCAACACCGGGCTTGAAACAGGCATCCCTACCCTGTCTGCGATCCATTCACAGCTAAGCGTTCCTACCGAAACAGTTAGCAATCATATAGGAGGCTACTCATGGAAGAATTAAAAATGAACCTCGTTGGACAAGCTGCCATAGGCTATGGTTTCTGTGTACAGATTCTGGAAAACGGAAAGGCCTCCCATTGGGGCGCCGGAGAATACGGACAGGACAAGGTGGGCAAGTGGAAAAATCTCGTTTCCCTGTCTGCCGGCTATGCCCATGTGCTGGGCTTGGACAAAAACGGCAAGGCCTATGCCACAGGCTTTGACCCGGACGGACGGTGTAAAATGGGCGGTTGGACAGAGCTTGTGCAGGTCTGTGCCGGTTGGACTCACAGCTTGGGGCTGAAGAAGGATGGCACTGTTCTTGCCAAGGGACATCCTATGGACGGACAGTGCAAGGTGCAGGATTGGAGGAACATCGTACAGCTCTGCGCCGGAAGCAACTACTCCCTCGGTCTGCAAAAGGACGGGTTTGTGGTGGCAACGGGAGCAGACTATGACGGACAGTGTGCCGTAGGCCTGTGGGAGAATGTGGTTTCCCTCCACAGTGGCGGCTTCCACAGCTTGGGTCTGTGTGCCGACGGCAGAGTCCTTGCCACAGGTCTCAATGAGGACGGACAGTGCAATGTGGCTCACTGGGAGAATATCCTTTCCCTCTGCGCCGGACGAAATTTCACCTTAGGTCTGCGAACAGACGGAACTGTTCTTGCCGCAGGCAGCACTGCAGATGACCGCTGCAGGGTGGAGCATTGGCAAGATATCGCCATGATCGCCTGCGGACAGGATCACAGCGTAGGCCTACGCTCCGATGGTACGGTACTGGCACAGGGCTACAACGAAGACGGCCGCTGTAACGTGTCCCACTGGAAAGATATCGTCGCTATCTATGCCGCCTTCGACCACACCGCAGGCCTCCGATCCGACGGCACCCTCCTCATAGCCGGACCGGAACCCATAGAATGATCCCACTCCCCCCGAACGGAACTCCTTCCGTTCGGGTTTTTCCATATCCACCGCCCTCCCGGGTAAATCCAATGCAAATTTCGGTTTACCGAACTGCTTAAGTTTGCATGTAGCTCTTGCCTCTCCCTCCGGGAGAGGTACCTCCCGAAGGGAGGGGGAGAGGGATGTGTAGACAGTGCGTGCAGGAATGCAGTTCATGAGAGGAATCGATGCGGTGGTTCTATGGATAGTCTGTGGGTGGAATCGGTGCAGTGAGCCCTCTCAGGCGCTTCGCGCCAGCTCTCCCGGAGGGAGAGCCAAGGGCTTGGTGGGCATCGATGGACGGAGGGAGAGACAAGGGTGCGGTGGGTATCGACGGATAGGGCGATAAATCTCGGTTTAGGTTATCACCTTTAGTAAGCATACCACAAAATATAGTTCTCAAAGTCCGATTTATGGGACAGGGAATATGATATACTAATACCAAAGGATGCCTAAGGATGGTGTTAGTTATGTCTAAAAGAACTCAGAAAACATTA
>JAFOZC010000100.1 GCA_017391305.1 Oscillospiraceae bacterium
ATTTGTGCCATTGCAAATCAAATCCCCGAAGAGGCGCAGGAATACTCCCCGGAGGTTTCCCGCCTGATCGGACGGGCCTATGAGAAGCATATTTCTTCTGCCACTCTGCCGGATGGGAGAATGTATTACAATATTGCCTCCCGGCTGATCCCCTCCACACTGGACGAGAACTACAAGCTTGTATCCGACTATGCCGCAAAGGCCCAACAGGCTCTCAACCAAAAAGCCGGCATCGGCTTGAAAGCACAGACAGCTCCCCGAAATCAAGACCGTGTGAACGGCCTTGTGGATGCGGTCTCCAATGCAGAATGGCATGACGATGTTTTCGGTTGGCTCCTCACAGCTATAGAGAATTTTAGCCAAAATATCGTAGACAGAACCATACAAGCAAATGCCGACTTCCACGCCAAAGCAGGATTGTCTCCGAAGATTATCCGCAAGGCAGAGCGGAAGTGCTGCAAGTGGTGCCAAGCACTGGCAGGAGAATTTGACTATTCCGACCTGCCGGATGATATTTACCGCCGACATGAGAATTGTCGCTGTACCGTGCTCTACGATCCTGCAGATGGAGGTAAAAAACTCCAAAATGTTCACACAAAGAAGTGGACAGATCCCGGAGAGCGTGATATGATAGAAGAGAGGCGGAAAATTGGCCTCGGAAATCTTGGCATATTTCGGCCGAGGGAATACCACGGGACCATAGCAAAATATGTTTCCATACCGAAAGACTCTGTTTTCAAAGCTGCAAAAGAAGGAAAGAGACACGGTGGTGTATACAAGGATGCAGTGAAGAAAAATGTAAAGCAACTGCAAAAGTCAATCATCAACCGAACAGCAGAGGTTGAACACCATGCAGATAAGATCATGCACCCGGAAAGCTATGTTTCGGATTGGAATACAAGAGATTCTCGGTATCAGGCAGGTTTGCTCCGAAAGTGGGAAAAGGACATGCAGAGAAATGCGGAGCAGGCGACTATTGAGATTTCTGTTTATGAGGAGAGGTTTGGACTATGAATGAAAACCATATTCAAGAGATTGTCGAAAATGTTATTGAATCAGCGGATGAGCTGCTTGAAAAGGGCAAAAACAATCTGAATCCCGTAGAGATGGGACAGCTTATTGCCTATGCCGAAACCTTGTGTATTATTCGGGATGCGGTTTCTGGCTATGATTTGGCAAAGATCGGCTTGGATTTCGATATTGATGGCAAATATTTAATTTAAGCAACAGTTCATGAAAAGCACGATGCTGTAAAGGCACCGTGCTTTTTTATACCCAAAAATAAGGAGGTTGGATATGGGTGAGCCACGGAGAGGCCGCCAGACCCCAACGAGATCCGTTGTCCTACCATATGACCAGACCTATGGCCAGGAGGCGATAGATCTCTACAATTCCACAGGGCGGACAGCTCAGGAATGGCAGGAGATCCAAATGTATGACATTCTGGCGGTCAATGAGGAGGGCTTGTGGGTACATACCAAATACGGCTATGCAGTGCCCCGGCGAAACGGCAAGAATGAGATCGTTGCCATGCGTGAGATCTACGGGCTGACACATGGGGAGAAGATCCTGCACACGGCACACCGTACCACGACCAGTGCATCCGCTTCCAAGAGATTGGCGGCACTGCTCAGTGCAGCGGGATATACCGAAGTCGCACGAACCAAAAAGGACGAAATCTACGACAAGCACTACACCTACTCCAAACAAATGGGCTTGGAATGCATTACCATTCTGGGAGAGGGCGGTGGAAGCTGTAGCTTCCGAACCAGATCCTCCAAGGGCGGTTTGGGTGAAGGCTTTGACCTCCTTGTGATCGACGAGGCACAGGAGTACCAGGACGCAGAGGAGAGTGCACTGAAATATGTGGTATCCGATAGCCGAAACCCACAAACCATCTTCTGCGGAACACCGCCTACTCCGGTATCCTCCGGCACGGTTTTCCTGAAGCTCCGAAACGGCACCCTTCAGGGAGAGATGAAAAACGCAGGCTGGGCAGAATGGTCTGTAGATGAGCAGGTAGATCCCAACGATCGGGAGAAATGGTATGAAACCAACCCCTCTCTCGGATCGATCCTGACGGAGAGAAAGATCCTGGATGAGATCGGATCGGACCATGTGGACTTCAATATTCAGCGTTTGGGGCTCTGGCTTCGATATAATCAAAAATCTGCTATCAGTAAGGCAGAATGGGAGGAACAGCAGTGCACGACTCTGCCAAAGTTCACAGGCAAGCTGTTCGTAGGCATTAAGTATGGTCACGAGGGTGACAATGTGGCTATGTCCGTTGCCGTCAAGACTGCGGAAGGGAAGATCTTCGTGGAGGCCATAGACTGCAAATCCATGCGTGTAGGCAACGGCTGGATATTGGACTTCTTGTCCAAAGCAGACATAGAGACGGTCGTGGTGGACGGTGCCAACGGGCAACAGCTCCTTGCAGACGGCATGAAGAAGCTGCACCTAAAGCAGCCTCTAATGCCTACAGTAAAGCAGGTCATCGTAGCAAATGCCGCCTTCGCCCAGGGACTGTATGACAAGCGGATCTGCCACATGGGACAGCCCTCCCTTGTGCAGGTAGTCAGCAATTGCGAGAAGCGGGCCATTGGTACCAACGGTGGCTTTGGCTACAAGGCCATTCTGGACGGAGCCAGGATCGAGCTTATGGACAGCATGATCCTTGCCTTCTGGAGCTGCAGCGAGCAAAAGGAAAAGCGGAAGCAAACGATCAGCTACTAACAGGGCAACCTGTAGTAAATAAAAATACCGATACCACCGGGTAAGTGGGGAGGAAAATGTATGTCAGAATTTAAACCTATCACAACACAGGAGGAATTCGATGCCGCCATCCGAGACCGCCTCAAGCGGGAGCAGGAGTCTACTGCAAAGAAGTATGGGGACTACGATGACCTCAAGAAGAGGGTTGCAGACCAGGAATCCCAGATCAGCACCCTCACCAAGGAACGGGACGAACAGGCCAAGAAGTATGCCGGATATGACAAGTCTCTGTCCGAGCTGCAGACCAAGGTCAAGGCACACGAGACCAACTCGGTAAAAATGCGAATTGCCCATGAGACCGGGATCCCCTTCGAACTGGCCTCCAAGCTCTCCGGCGAAACGGAGGAGGATATCCGCAAGGATGCGGAGACTATGGCCAAGTTTGTCGCCAAGAGCAAGTATGTCGGACCTCTGAAATCCGATGGGAATGCAGAGGAAGACGGAAACCGTGCAGCACTGAAAACCATGCTGCAGAATATGAAAGGAGCTAAGTAACTATGGAAAATGTATTAAGCAGAGGAGAGCTGTTCAACCCCACTGTGGTTGCAGGTCTGTTCAAGAATGTTCGGGGCAAGTCCTCTCTCGCAACCCTCAGCGAGCAGATGCCCGTCGCCTTTAACGGCAACGAGATCTTCACCTTCTCTATGGACGATGAAGTGAACCTCCTGGGCGAGAACGAGCCGAAGACTGGAGGGCGAATCGCCGTTACCCCTGTGAGGGTGGTGCCTGTGAAGATCGAGTACGGTGCTCGTGTATCCGATGAGTTCATGCATGCCTCCGAGGAGCGACAGCTGGATATTCTGGAGGCCTTTACGGATGGCTTTGCCAAGAAGGTGGCAAGGGGCCTGGATATCATGGCTATGCATGGCGTGAATCCCCGTACCGGCGCACTGTCTCAGCTGATCACCCAGTACTTTGACAAGTCCACCAAGACCGTTCCCTACGCAGCAGCCTCCTGCGACGACAATGTAGAGGAGGCCATCGAGCTGTTGGGGGATCATGATGTTACCGGTATCTGCATGGCCAAGACCTTTGCCTCCGCTATGGGCAAACTGAAGAATGGCCAGGGTGGAAAGCTGTACCCGGAGCTGTCCTGGGGAGGCCAGCCCAATGCGGTCAACGGTGTGCCTGCCAGAGTCAACAGCACCGTTTCCTTCGGTACCTCCCAGGATATGGCCATCGTAGGCGACTTTGCCAACTACTTCAAGTGGGGCTACTCCAAGCAGATCCCTCTTGAGGTCATTCCCTACGGCGATCCCGACAACACCGGCAAGGACCTGAAGGGCCACAATCAGGTATATCTCCGTTCTGAGGTATACATTGGCTGGGGCATCCTCGACATCGATGCTTTCTCCCGTGTAATCAAGGAGGCTTAAGCCTCTCTATGGGTAGGGCGAGGTGATAGCATGGGCGATTTTGCAAATTTGCAAGACATCATCCTGCTGTGGCGGCCTATGACCGCTGACGAGGAGGATCGAGCCAAGGCTCTGCTTCCTGTTGTTTCGGCCATTCTGCGAGCCGAGGCGGCCAAGGTTGGAAAGAACTTGGATGCAATGATAGCTGCAGATCACGGAATGGAGCAGGTGGTTAGGTCCGTAACTGTGGATGTGGTTAGCCGAGCACTTATGACCTCAACAGACCAGGAACCCATGACCCAAATGACCCAAAGTGCCGGTGGCTACAGTGCTACCGGCACTTTTCTGGTACCGGGGGGCGGTCTGTTTATTAAAAAAGCGGAGCTGGCAAGACTTGGGTTGCGCCGGCAGAGGATGGGAGTGATCGACTTTTATGGCAGCACTGATTAAAGGGATCTCTGTTATCCTCCACGAAAGGGTACAGGTCGGGGAGGATGCTTTTTCTGCACCGATCTACGAGGAGCGGACTGTGGTGGTGGACAATGTGCTGGTTAGTCCCGTAGGAACAGACGATCTTGTAGGCGAGGCACAGCTCAACGGGAAACGGGCGCAGTATGAATTGTGTATTCCCAAGGGAGATATTCACAACTGGGAAAATGCCAAGGTGGAGTTCTTTGGTCATGCCTGGAAAACGGTGGGTTTTGTGCAAGAGTGGATCGAAGCCAATCTGCCCTTGGACTGGAACCGTAAGGTAAAGGTGGAGCGGTATGTCTAAGGTAACCATTGAACTGAGCAGTCCCGGGATCATTGAGCTGTTAAAATCGGATGAGGTTTCCGATATCTGTGAGAAGGAGGCTGAACGGATGACCAAAGCGGCAGGCTTCCCCTATGTTTCTGATGTTCGTAAGGGTTGGACCCGAGTCATTGCCGGAGGATATCAGAAAAAGAAAGTTGACAAGGATACAGATGTCTGCCCAAAATGCAATAAGGCTCATCCTAATTGCAGATGCCACAAAGGCAAGAATAAGTGAGGAGGTGGTCAGAGATGATCGAGTTGATTGTCAAAGACTTTCTGCAAAGAAAGCTACCGCAGAAGGTCTACATGGAGTATCCGGAAAAACCGCCCGAGCGTTTCTTCCTGCTTCGCAGATCGGGACAGGGACGGGAGGATATGCTTGAAACCTCCACTCTTATCCTGGATTCCTACGGGCAGACGCTCCTGGAGGCTGCGAGGCTCAACGAAGCCGGGAAGGCTGCTATGGATGAACTGACGGAGCTCGACGAGGTAACTTCCTCTAAACGCAGTGGAGATTATCCTCATGAAGATACTCAGAACAAACGATACCGCTATCAGGCGGTGCAAACCATCACGCACTATTGAAAGGAGTTTTTTATATGCAGAACAAAGTAAGTGTGGGCAAGCCTAAAAAGGGCGGCGCAATCTTCCGTGCACCCTTGGGCACGGCTCTGCCTACAGATGCCAGGACAGCATTGGATAAGGCTTTTAAGAGCCTCGGATATATCTCCGAAGATGGCGTAACCAACGCCAACAGCCCCACCAGTGAGAAGATCAAGGCTTGGGGCGGTGATACGGTAGCCAATGTGCAGACCGAGAAGCCGGACACCTTCAAGTTTAGCCTCATCGAGGCACTGAATGTGGAGGTCCTCAAGGCCGTATATGGGGACAAAAATGTCACCGGTGATCTGGATACGGGTATCACGATCACTGCAAACAGCGACGAGCAGGAGGAGTGTAGCTGGGTCATCGACATGATCCTTAAGGGCGGTGTCGCTAAGCGGATCGTGGTTCCCAAGGCTGCTGTAACCGAGGTTGCAGAGATCGCTTATCTGGACAATAAGCCCATCGGCTACGGCACCACCATTTCCGCTGTACCCGATGAGAAGGGCAACACCCACTACGACTACATGATCGGTGCAGCACAGCCCGATGCAACTGATGAACCCGAGGAAGGTGCCGACAACGGCGAGGAAGGTGCCGACAACGGCGAGGAAGGAGGGGCTGAATAATGGTGCAGGGAACCACAAAGAGCGGCTTCGCTTTTAAAATCGAGTCGGATATCCTGGACGATATGGAGCTGATGGACCAGGTCGTTGAGTGCGACACGAATCCTGCAGCTCTCTCCCGGGTGATCAAAATGGTCTTAGGAGAAGGACAGCGCAAGGCCCTGTATGATCATCTGCGAGATGAGAGGGGCAAGGTGCCTGTTAAGGCGGTAGGTGAAGCGATCACCGATATCTTCACCGCAATCGGCCAGAACGGAAAAAACTGATCACCCTCGCCGGCATGTTGTCCGCAGACCGGGATGCACTTGTCTGCGATCTTGCGGAAACCTACGGGATATTGGATTACAGAGCGTTGCCGGTGACGTTGCTGGCAACGCTCGCTGTCGGCTTGAGGGAAGATTCCCGTATTAAAATGCGTTTGTCCGGCATGAAGGTCAAGAGAACGGAGATGATGTTGGCAGCGGCAGTGGATCGACTGTCAATGCTTCTTTGGTCAAAAACAGAGGATGGAAGAAACGGCACAAATCGTCCCAAATCTGTGCTGGATGCCATCATGGGCAAGGGGAATGATCCCAAGGATATTCAGGCATATGATTCAGCAGAGGCATTTGAAACCGATTGGGAAGCTATTACGGGGGTGAAACATGGCAGGTAAAAACAGTATCGCAAAAGCATATGTGCAGATCCTCCCTTCTGCCGAAGGCTTGAGGGACAAGCTTTCCGGTGTGTTTGGCAGAGAAATGCCGACTGCCGGAAGCGATGCCGGTGGGGCATTCGGCTCGAACCTGATCAGCAAAATCAAAAGTGTCATTGTAGCAGCGGGTATTGGAAAGATGATTTCCGAGGCGATTCAGATAGGCGGCGCTATGGAGCAAAGCATAGGCGGCATCGAAACGCTGTTTAAGGACAGTGCGGATGCAGTCATCAAGAATGCGGAGCAAGCATATAAGACCGCCGGAATGTCTGCCAATCAGTACATGGAAACGGTCACCAGCTTCTCAGCAAGTCTACTGCAGGGCTTGGGCGGGGACACAGCCAAGGCCGCTGATATTGCAGATATGGCTATGGTGGATATGTCCGATAATGCCAACAAAATGGGCACGGATATGGAAGCCATCCAGAATGCCTACCAAGGCTTTGCGAAGCAGAATTATACCATGCTCGATAACCTTAAGTTGGGCTACGGTGGCACCAAGACGGAAATGCAGAGACTTTTGGCTGATGCACAGAAACTGACTGGTGTGGAGTATGATATCAGCAATCTGTCTGATGTCTATTCTGCAATCCATGTGATCCAAGAGGAAATCGGGATCACAGGGACAACAGCCAAGGAGGCTTCTTCTACGCTTTCCGGCTCCATGGCCTCCATGAAAGCTGCGTTCAGCAATGTTCTTGCAAATCTGTCTCTGGGCCGTGATATTGGACCGTCCTTAAAAGAATTGGGCAACACGGTATTTACCTTCGTGAGAGGCAATCTGCTCCCCATGATAGGAAATATTTTGTCTGCATTGCCCTCCCTTTTGCAGGAAGTCCTTAGCATGGCAATCCAAGGACTGAACATGATCGGGGATAATGCGGAGTCTATCGTACAGATGGGAATAGACTTGGTGACAGGGATCGGGAGTGCCATTATCACAGCATTACCCTATCTTGCAGAGTCGGCATGGGGGATCATTACTGCATTGGGCAGTGCTCTGATAAATACGGATTGGCTGCAAATTGGCAGTGATGTGATCGGCAATCTTAGATCGAGCCTGAACCTTGCGGCGGGTGAAATCCTGGGTACGGATGGCAATATTGTGAAATCCGTATTGGACTCCATTGCTACGGGCCTTCCGGATGTGATTGCATCCGGCGGAGAAATCATAAACAGTCTTGTTGACGGAATATTCGGGGCATTGCCGGATCTGGTCGATACGGCACTTGATCTGTTGACCTCATTTGTCGGTAATCTCCTAAATGGACTGCCGGAGATACTGGAAACAGGAAAAGGTATGCTCCTTAATCTGGTGGACGGGATCCGGAGAGCCTTTCCGGATATATTGGAATCTGCCGGAGATGCAGTGATGGAGCTGCTTTCCGGTTTGGTGGATAAGCTGCCGGATATTTTGAGGGCGGGTTTCGATCTCATATGCGAATTGATACGGGGCATCGGCAATGCCTTACCCGACATAGTTTCGGCAGCGGGAAGAGTGGCCAAAAAGCTGTGGGATGGCATCAAGAACATTGATTGGCTCCAGTTAGGCAAGGATATCATTCGGGGCTTGATCAATGGCATAGGTTCTATGGCATCAGCCCTTTGGGATGCGGCAAAGAATATTGCAAAATCGGCACTGAATGCCATCAAGAGCTTTTTCGGAATCAATTCTCCTTCGAGGGTCATGCGAGATGAGGTCGGTAAGTTCCTGCCTCAAGGTGTGGCAGTCGGCGTAAAGCAAAATCTGAATCCTATCTCCGAGGCGATGCATGACATGGCAGATCTGACAACAGATTCCCTTGGCGCAAGCCTCCGACTGGATACATCAAAGATGGCACCCGTCACGGAAAACAGATATGGAGAAACGAGTATACAAATCAGCGTGTACGGAAGCCCGGGACAGAACGAGGAGGAATTGGCACGGCTTGTTATGGAAGAAATTCGTTTCGAGATTGAAAAACGGGAGGCACAGCTTGCATGAGGCAGGATTATTTTGTTTTTAACGATTTTAGAAGCCTGGATTGCAATGTGATCCTTAGTCAAGTGAAGACTGAGAGTACGCCCAAGCGTGAACTGGTTTTTAGCCCTGTTCCGGGGCGCAACGGAGATATGCTGCAGGATCAAAAGCGATGGGGCAATGTGAAAATAAGCTATTCATGTGCGATCATCAAGGAATTTCCAGCCTATTACCAGGCATTAAAAAACGGACTGTACAAAAGCACCGGATATCATCGCCTCGAAGATACCATCCATCCGGATGAATTCCGTATAGGTGCGTTCTGCGAGGCGCTGGAACCTAAAACTGCACGGTATAATCAAACCGGTACCTTCGATGTAGTTTTTAACTGCAAGCCCCAGAGATTCTTGAAAAGCGGAGAAATTGCGGTCTGCTTTTCGGAAGATGGTTCCGTGCATAATGGCACAGCCTTTGCCGCACTGCCACAGATTACAGTTTTTGGCGCAGGAGCCGGATTGCTGAGAATTGGAAAATACTCTGTGGAAATCAAGAGTATTACCGAGCCTTTAATTCTTGACTGCGATATGCAAAATGCCTACAGCATTGGAGCAGATGGGGGTGTGATCAATCAGAATGCTGAGATCTATGCCCCTGAATTCCCAAAGCTCCTTCCCGGGGATAATACTGTAACATGGGAAGGAGATATCTCTGCTCTGGAAATAGTACCAAGGTGGTGGATGTTATGATGCCGATTCTTTACGGTGAAGGAGAACGTGTATTTAACCATAACGGATACGGCATCCTTCGTGACTGCATATCCTGCGAAGTTACACAGGAACTGAATGGCCAATATGAATTGTCTTTAAAATACCCAATTGAAGGTATTCATTTTGATGCCATAGTGCAACGTGCAATCGTGCTTGCAAAACCGGAGCCCGACGTTCAGCCACAACCATTTAGAATCTACCGTATCACCAAGCCCCTTAGGGGGATCGTTTCTATATATGCTCGACATATTGCGTATGATATGGAAGGAATTACAGCATCGCCATTTACCGCGCACAGTGTTGCCGATGCCTTGTTCCAACTCAGAGCTTCAGCTACAACAGAGTGCCCATTTGATTTTTATACCGACAAAAGCACAGCGGCTACTATGACTGTGGCTGTGCCGGCAACGATCTGGAGTCTGCTGGGGGGAGCGAAAGGGAGTTTGTTGGACACATACGGCGGTGAATATATATTTGACCGGTACAACGTACAATTGCTAAATCGCAGAGGATTGGATCGCGGGGTATCAGTGAGATACGGCAAGAATCTTACGAGCCTTGAGCAGGACGAAAACTGCGCATCATGTTATACGGGGGTATATCCGTATTGGACTGATTTTACCGGGAAGCTTGTGGAGCTACCGGAGAAAATCGTCTATGCCGCAGGGATCTACAGCTATACGCGTATTAGACCTTTGGATCTGTCCGATCAATGGCAGCAAGAACCTACAGAGGAACAACTCCGCAAGAGAGCAACGCGGTTCATGGTGGATAACCAAATCGGTGTTCCAAGGGTTTCTTGGAAAATCGAGTATTCACAGAACCAACCGTCAGGAGAAAGTGAACATTTCAAGGCCTTGGAACGGGTATCGCTGGGGGATGCGGTGTCTGTTGTCTTCCCGGATATGGGGGTTCAGGCATCTGCCAGAGTGGCAGCCTCAGTGTTTGATGTGATCGCAGACCAGTATCGATCTGTCTTTCTGGGCAGCGTGAAAGCAAATTTGGCACAAACTATCGTACAGCAAGGGGCTGAACTGCGGCACAAGGCATCCCTGACGACGATGGAGAGAGCGACCATGTCCTTGACGGGACGTATATTGGGAGCGACGGGAGGAACGGTTCGTTTTTTGGATGAGGACAGAGATGGCTTGCCGGATACGCTCTATATAGCGGATCACCGGGACCCAACGCAAGCGAGAAAGGTTTGGCGTTGGAATTATGAAGGATGGGCGGGATCTGTTAACGGATATGGAGGTCCGTTCACTATTGGCGCAACCTTAGAAGATGGGCTGCTTGCAGAGGCGGTTACAGCTGCAAATCTTATAGCCGGAACGATAAAAAGTGTAGATGGAAAGACATTTTTTCTGGATCTGGATAATGGGATACTGCGCATGGATGCGAAGGCTTTGAGCATTGACGGGAAGTCGTTGGAGGAAATTGCCAGAGAAAAAGCAAAGACAGAGATCAAGAACCAAACGCAGGAGGATATTTTCAATATTCTCTCCAATAATGGCAAGTACGATGGGATCTGGATGGAAGCTGGGAAGCTGTATTTCAACCTAACCTATGCTCAGGCGGGATACTTGAATGCCGGAGCAATTAAATTATCCGGGAAATTCACAGTGTGTGCCGATACAGAGGAGAAGACAGTTGGCGGGAATATTGGGTACATGTCCGGCATTGCAGCTGGTGGAACCGTAACAGATGGTATTGGCATATCCAATAATGACGGAACAGTGTACGTGATTGTAACAAATAAAGGTGTACGCTTGCAGTCTGGCACTGTGAATCTGAGTATCCCTCACAATGGCATCGCAACCATTAATGGGTCGTTAAGAGTGACCGGAGATATTTATTACTCCGGAGATATGCACCATGAGCCACAAGGAGGACTAAATGCAAATAACACATAAAATTAAGACGGACTTTGGTCAACAGGGGGTACCTGAGAAAATAAATGTAGTGCAGGGTGACTATTTGAGCCGAAGTGTTGAAATCAAACTTTACAATAACGGGATCGCTTATAACGTGCCAGAGACGGCATCTGTATTGCAGATTGTCTATGCAAAACCGGATGGGACCCACGGAATATACGATACTATGCCGGATGGATCAGTTGCTTGCACAGCATCTGGTAACTTAGTAACGGCAAAACTGCATCCTCAGATGTTTGCTGTAGCGGGTTCTGTACTGTGTGAACTTAGGATGATCGGGAAAAATGGTGAGCAGTTATCTTCCTTCAAATGGATCATGCAAGTGGCAGAATCTGCTATAGGTGGCTTGGATTCGACCAACGAATATAATTTCTATTCCATGTATATTCGGACCATTAACGGTAGAGTACCGGACAAAAACGGAGCATTTCACATTGCGGGAGATGACATTCGGGCGATAGTGCCGAGCGTACCCGGATTTGATGGCAGCGTGGACGATGCGCTGGACGTTTTAGGCACAGTATTATTCTCGGGAGTCCTGGCCGAGTTTAGAGGGGCTCTGGATGCATTCACAGACATGGATCTGGTTGGACTGCCTGTAGTGGATCCGGATGCAGAGAGTGGACACAGGCCTATGCAGATTGGGACGAGCGGAGAGGAGCAGAACCGGGATGTTCCTCTGGTAGTGCCTACGGTGGAGCTGGTGCGGAAAATGCTTGGGGGAGCCCTGGCGGCCGGAACCGCCGATGTGACAGCTCAGTATGAGACCGCACGATCTGCCGGGACGGTTGCGACACCTCTGGAATTTCTCTGGACACTTTCGCCGGGACGATATTTCCTCAGCGAAAACCTTCAAGGAAATATCCTGTGCCGATATTACCTGCATACATTTGCAGGTGAGACATGGAACGGAATCACTTCCCTTTATCGCATCCTCTATGTAGCTAATGATTACTGCACCATCAAATTTTATGGCAGTTCTGACAGAAGTTACGACTCTGTGCCGGATATGGAGATCAGTGGAGAGACCGGAGATATCTATATCCGAGGAGTACGGCTTGGCGCCGGTGGAGATGGAAAAAGTGCGTATGAGCTTGCTGTGGAACAGGGCTTTGAGGGTAGCGTGGCAGCGTGGTTGGCATCTCTGGTAGGACCACCTGGAACTCCCGGCAAGGATGGCCATACTCCCAGGGCGGGCGTGGACTACTATACTCCCGCAGATCGGGCAGAATTTAAGGCATTTCTTGCCACAGAGCTTGCCAAACGTGGCCAACTCAAGCCCGAATTTGCAAGCAGTGTTGAGAAATGCACTGACACCGCTAAATTGTATGTGATTGATGGCATGATTTGGGCCTATATGACAAATGAGAGCATTAATCCGGGTGGCGAACCTCTGTTTACAAATCGTGCCAATCCGCAAAGCCCCGATTGGCATGCTGACACAAGATTTTCGTCCTCATCGAGTGACATCAAGGACTGTGTCGGGTCTGTAGTGTCGAATGTTATCTCGGCAAAGAGTGGGGATGTCATCAGGATAAAGGGTCTCCGCAATGGAACGGTTGCGGCAACCGCTAATGCTTATGTGAGCATTGCCATTTATTCCGATGAGGCCGGCACTGCAAAGATAATGAATCCTACTATCTGTTTCGACAAGACAAAAACGCAACATTCTTACGGGGTAAAAGATATCGTTGAAGTAGTGGATGGAGTCATTAAGTATAATGCATATGAGTTTGTCGCAAACACTGGAAATACTGAACAGCTTATGCCTGCAAGCCCTATAGTATCATTCCGAGTTTGCGGTGAGCCTGTAACCACTGTGGAGGACATCATCGTTACAGTTAACGAGGAAATTCGGTATTCTGAGGCAAGCTCGGAGCAGGGATACAGGTGGCAAAGCACGGGTCGTGCATTTGTCCCTGCTGACTATGAGGACCGAATCGTTTCGGTTGAGAAATCTGTCAAGGAACACACTGCAAAGATCGCTGCCCTTGAAAAAGCGGTGGAAACTGGCGGTGCGGACGAAAGCGAGAAAGCTGCATATACTCGTATGAAGAATTGGAAATACCCGATTCACGAAGATTCCCCGGTGTTCCTGTTGGAGACCGATAAACCTGCGATTCCTTCCGCTGATTGGAATACCGATGCTGTCTACGCTAAGTACAATGCGTTGATGTCTGCCAATTCGCACTACATCACAAGAGAAGAGCACTCTGAGAAGGCTTCCGATGGCACTACGCCACTTTATGTGTACCACTTCAGAGAACCCGAACCACACTACAATGGGACATGGTCAGAAACGAAACCGGTGATTCTGGTTTGTTCCGGCGTCCATCCTACGGAGCAGAGCGGTGTGTGGTCGCTGTATTACGCTATGGAGGAAATAACCACTAACCCGAAATTGGCTGATC